>NZ_JBFUHK010000061.1:0-20849 GCF_056402435.1 Rahnella sp. P4_A8
TTCATTATCCTGCGCAGACCAGGCGGGAAATATGCAGCCACACACCCGGCATTGTGCTTGTTCAAGCCTGGAAACGGTTAACGTACTTTCACTGTTTTCACGCGCGGATACGGAGATAGCGCCATCAAAGCACACCGCCTCGCAGTTGCCACAACCGGTACATTTCAAAGGATCCAGCGTTAATGCCAGATTATCCAGGCGGATGGCTTGTTCGGGACAGACACGGCTACAGGCGCCGCAGAGTACGCAACGGTGTTTATCGAGATCAACGTGATATTCACTGATCTGTGTAAAACGGGCGCGCCTGAACCGACGCCCGACAGGTACGTTACCGGCAGAAGCGCCTTCGTTTTTAAGATGCAACCACCGGCGGCGTGAACCGTTCATCGTTTGCCGGGACGGTGGCACAATATTCCACAGCGGTTCCTGCATTCGTTTCAGGCGAACATTCAGCGTGGCGATGGCCTTAAACCAGCCAGCCGCGCTTTCCGCTTTCATCTCAACAAAACGGATGCCGTATTCGCTGTGCCACATCAGCAATTCTTCAGTACAGGGCGCAACGCGAGTCAGCGGCATCACCAGCCGGTCAGCGCGATAATGCCTTTGCGGCGGTGCAATGCCCTCCGGCGCACCGGTGGGGCAGTTAAAAAGACAATAACCGCAGCCGATACAGGCCTGCGGATCCATCTCTATCATGCCTTCTTCATTGAGCGTAACGGCCCCTGTCGGGCAAACATCTGCACAGGCCACGCAGCGGCTATTTTTCACCGTATTGCGCACGCATGCCCGTCCGGCGCACATCATGCGCGGACTGGCATGAAGCGAAAACACACGCATCAGTGAATGCTGAAGAAGTTAAAACGCAGCATGATTTCTGCCAGTAACACCGTCGTCCCGCCCGTCACCAGCAGTAAGCGGCCAATACGGTGCGTTTGCAGGCTGCACGCCGTGATAATCGTGCCTACAGTCAGTATCACCCACGCCATCAACCGCAACCTGCCGGACTGAGCGAAAGCCACCAGCGGCTGATGCGGGAACGTCACCGCATCGCGGCTCACACCGTTAAGATACTCAAGATACACCGGCTGTTCCAGCAGGCGCGCCAGCGTAACGACGATCAGCGCGCCACCGCAGATAACCGAGATCCTCCTCGCCTGTTTCCAGGGCAGCCACGGGCAGCGGGAAAGCCGCCACAGCGCGGTGATGGCCCCCAGACTCAGCGCGGTTGCGTAAAACATCACGTAAGTATTGATGTGCATCCAGGTCGCGACAGACGCATGGACGTAAATCGCGCTCATGCAGAAGAGATCAATCAGGCCCAAAAGAGAAGCGAGCAGCATAAGAGAAGTCGCGACGCGTTTTGCTACCAGCCCAATCAGCGTGGTCAACCCCAGAATACCGAGATAAAGACTGGCGAAAACGATTTCCCGGCTCAGCCAGGAACTGCTGATATGACTCAGCGCATGAAAGGCATTCAGCGGATAGCCCAGATGCGCGGTTGAAGCGACAAGGCCCAGCGCACCGGCGACAAAAGCCAGCAACATGGCAGGTACTGCAACGCGCCATTTTTCCTGCGTATTCAGGCTGTCAGCGGCATACATCAGGATAAATGTGGTGAAAAGCGTGCTGCCTACGGAAAGCTGGATCAGCAACGTAAAGACGATCAGTGGCCATTCCTGCATGATTATTGACTCCCTTTTTCTGCACCCTGGTGCGGTTTGATGACCAGATTGGGGTGAGTGAGCGCTGAATCTGGCAATCCCTGAACATCACAGAGGCTGCCGTATTTCGTCCGTAATTCATCGATCGGACCAAATTTGATCGCACCTAACGGACAGGTTGAGACGCATACCGGCTGCTGACCGCTTGCCTGCAAATCGACACAGAAATCACATTTCGACATCTGACCGGTCTGCGTATTCAGTTGAGGAGCACCGTACGGGCAAGACCACGCACAGTATCCGCAACCGACGCATTTATCGGTATTCACCCGCACAATGCCGTCACCAGGACGTTTATGCATGGCCGTGGTCGGGCAATTTTTAGTACAAACCGGGTCTTTGCAGTGATTGCAGGAAATAGACAGCGTATAGGCGTACACGTTGTTGATCATTCCGCCCATGCCTGTGGGGATGAAACCGCCCCCTTTGATTTCATAGATACGGCGAAAACGCCTGCCCACTTCAAGATTGTTTTTATCTTTGCAGGCAACCTGACAGGCTTTACAGCCGGAACAACGTGAGGAATCGATAAAGAAGCCGAGCTGGCGGGCGCTGACCGGTGGATAATCAATAAACTGGCTCATGCCTTAACAACCTCCACAAGCATGGTTTGATGGGAATTCCCTTTCGCCAGCGCGGTAATACGCGCCGAACTGAGTACGTTGGCGCAACCGCCGTGATCGACACCGCTGGCATCCGGCTGCCACCAGGCACCAGCCTGCATCGCCACCACACCGGGCATAATCCGCTGAGTCACTTCCGCCGGAATTTGCGTCACACCACGGTCATTGTGAATACGTACGCTGTCGCCCTGCGCGATACCGCGCCGTTGGGCATCCAGCGGATTGATCCACAGTTTTTGTGTCTGCACTTCCTGCAACCACGGGTTGGCATACTGCGTCGAGTTCGCCCGGTTTTTGCCTTTCCAGGTAATCAGCTGCAACGGGAATCGCGCCGAAAGTGCATCCTCCGGCCCTTCGTGAGCGGACACATAGTGCGATAACGCCGGGATTTCCGGGTGATTCATGTCATAAAGCCTGCGCGAGAAAATCTCGATTTTGCCGGAAGGTGTCTGGAAAGGATGGTTTTTCGGGTCGCGGATATTATCTTCAAACGCCACATGCGGCGCGCTTTTGAAAAGATGTCGGCGGGTGACCTGCAATTGTTCAAAGGTCGGCAGTTCCTCCTGCGGAATCGCCTGACGGGTTTTCTCCCAGATGTGGACAATCCATTCTTTCTCCGTACGCCCCTGACTGAATTCCTGTTCGACGCCCAGTTTTGCTGCCACCTCGCGTAACCAGTCGTAATCCGACCGGCTTTCAAATGGGGGTTCAATCAGTTTTTCAGACAACATCAGATAATTGCCGGTGCCCCAGGTTTCACCGATATTCCAGCGTTCCATAAAGCTGGTTTCCGGCAGCAGCAGATCGACATATTTAGCGCTTGGCGTGAGGTAAAGATCGCTGGCAACAATGAATTCAATTTTCGATTCATCTTCGAGCACCTTTACGGCCTGATGGATATCCGGGTTCTGGTTAGCCAGATAATTACCCGCGAGAGAGAAAAGAATGCGGATATTGCTGTCGAGTTTTTCCCCGCCGGTCAGCCCGTCCTTTGGTGTGACAAGGCTCGCGTCATCGGCTGCCTGTACCCAGTTCATCACCGAGATTTTTTGTTTCACCGGATTGTCCGGCATCTCCGGCCCCGTGGTGAATTTACGGTTGCCAATGCCGCCGTAACCGCCCGCCCAGCCACCTTTGACCCCGACATTCCCGGTTATGGTGGCCAGCAGCGTCGAGCCGCGCGCGGTACGTTCGCCACAATTATGCCGCTGTGGCCCCCAGCCCTGGATCAGTGCGGCAGGTTTGGTTGTTGCATACTCTCTGGCCAGCCGGCGGATGGTCTGAGCCGGAACATGGGTGATCACTTCCGCCCATTCTGGCGTTTTTTTCACGCCATCTTTAGCACCTGTCAGATACGCCATCAGCGATTCGTTCGGCGGCACGCCTTCCGGCATTGAGCTTTCATCAAATCCGAGCGTATAGCGCTCAATGAAGGCTTTATCGTGCAGATTTTCGCTGACGATGACGTACATCATCGCATCCATAAGCGCGTTATCTGTTGAAGGGCGCAGCGGGATCCATTCATCCGCCAGCGAAGAAGCGGTATCTGAATAGCGCGGATCTACCACAATGAAGCGCGTGCCGTTTTGCTTCATCTGCTGAAAATAGTGATTGGTGTGACCAAAAATGGTTTCAGTCGGATTATGCCCCCACAGGATCACCAGCGGCGTATCTGCCAGCGTATCCAGCGTGTTACCGCTCGCCGCCGTGCCGTAGGTGTAGGGCGTCGCCGCCGCCGTATTTCCCATACTGACAGAATGGTAGGAACTGAGATGACCGCCGGTCAGATTCAATAACCGGCGGGCCATAGTATCGCCGGAGAAGGCACCGCCGCTGACTGCGGTCCCGACATGCACGTAGCGCGATGACGGGCCGTATTTTGCAGTAATACGTTGCAGATTTTCAGCGATAAGCGTCGTCGCCTCATCCCAGCTTATCCGGACAAATTTGCCTTCACCGCGTTTGCCAACGCGCTTCATCGGATATTTCAGACGATCAGGATGATAGACAAACTTCCGGTAACTCCGTCCACGGACACAGGCACGCATCACCGGCATGGCAGGGTCAAGTTCTGCATCAGGCCGCGTGGTAATTTGAATAACTGCGCCGTCCTGAACATGCGCCCGGATATCACATTTTCCACCGCAGTCAAACGTACTACATGTCGCCACCACGTTGACCGGAGATGGCGCTAATCCTGAAGGGGTAACAGAAGATTTATCGACGGCATGACTGAATTTGAATCCGGCCAGAGGAAGCGCAGCCACCATGCTGCTGACCTTGACGAAATCACGCCGGGTAATATTTGAAATTATGTCACATTTATTTTTCATAACATTGGCTCAAAAAGGAAAAGATCTTCCCACGCTTAACTCAAATTATTCCTTGTGGGATATCAAACCAATGCGCGCTGTGACTCACTTTTAGGTAAGAATAGAGGCCTCATCATCGTTTGATGGAGCCTGACATTTTTGATGTTTATTTGTTAAGCCTTACTAATCACTTTTACGAATATCTCGTCACAAAAAAGTAATATTTCCCCCGTTAAATTCAGCGCCACCAGCCTTCGTTTCCCTTCATTTTTCCCGTTTCCTTTCAATATCCGGATTATGCGTTAGATTTATAATGTGTGACATGAGTCACACAAAAACCATAAGAAAAGTAATGATTAGGGAGCATCTGTGAGTGAGAAAATAAACAGTGGCGGTCGGGATGATGCGGCGAAAGCCTCGCAACCGACCGAACCGCTGGTGAAAGTAATTGCCTTTATTGCCACCCTGGGTGGCTTACTTTTTGGCTACGATACCGGGGTGATTGCCGGTGCTTTGCTGTTCATGAAGCACGATCTGCATCTGACATCGTTAACAACCGGGATGGTCACCAGCTTCCTGATACTGGGTTCGGCTGTGGGTGCAGTCTGTGCTGGTCGCGTGGCTGACCGTTTCGGGCGTAAGAAAGTCATTCTGGTGATGGCACTGATCTTTATGGCCGGTTCGCTCGGTTGTGCCACGGCGCCCAACGTCGTGATAATGATTATCTGCCGGTTTATTCTGGGGCTGGCAGTCGGTGGCGCGGCAGCGATTGTGCCCATCTATATCGCGGAAATCGTCCCCTCTCATCGCCGCTGGCAGTTCGTTACATTACAGGAACTGATGATCGTCTCCGGCCAGCTGATTGCGTATACCAGTAATGCGGCCATCAACGAAGTGTGGGGTGGCGAAACCACCTGGCGCTGGATGCTGGGTGTCGCCTGCGTTCCGGCGGTGGTGTTGTGGGTCGGGATGCTTTTCCTGCCTGATACTCCGCGCTGGTATGCCATGCACGGCCGCTATCGCGAAGCGCGTGACGTGCTGGAGCGTACCCGTAAGGCAGGCAGAGTAGAGAAAGAGCTGAGCGAGATCCGCAGTTCCATGAGTTCCAAAAGCGAGAAGCATTCCCGCCGCCAGAAGACTATCTCCGTGTGGATGAAACGTCTGGTGTTTCTGGGGATTGGTATCGCCATGCTGCAACAACTCTCCGGCGTGAATACCATTATGTTCTACGCACCGACCATGTTGCAGGCCACGGGGTTAAGCACTAATGCGTCTCTGATGGCGACTATCGCCAACGGGGTCATCTCAGTGATCATGACGTTTGTGGGCATCATGCTGCTCAGCCGTTTCGGGCGCCGTCCGCTGCTGCTGACCGGTCAGATCGGCTGTACCCTGACGCTGCTTGCCATCGGATTAGTCACCTGGCTGATGCCGGAAACTGTCAACGGTCATCCCGATGCGGTTCGCAGCTATCTGGTACTTGGCGGTATGCTGATTTTCCTGTGCTTCCAGCAGGGCGCGTTGTCGCCTGTTACCTGGCTGCTGCTGTCGGAAATGTTCCCGATGCGCATCCGCGGCATGGCTAACGGCGTATCGGTATTTGCCATGCAGATGACCAACTTCTCCATCGCCTTTATGTTCCCGATCATGCTGGAGTCTATCGGGCTGACGATGTCATTCTTCTGCTTTGCCGCCATCGGTGTCGCAGGCGGAATATTTGCCATTATCTTTGCGCCTGAAACGCAGGGTAAAACGTTAGAACAGATTGAGAAACACTTTAAAAAGCACTTGCAGGATGACCCTGCTCCGCAGGAAGCAGGAAGTTAAGCTGGTCATGTAATAACCCTGCCTGGTCAGCATGATATCTGGCCAGGCAGTCGCTTCAAAAGAAAGAAAAGGCTGCCCCCGCCATCCTCACATTTGATGCATCATGTTGTATAATCGTTTTCCACGGCCTCTTCCCAACTCCGGGTATGCGCACTCTCATTGCTACGGTGAACTTTTGAATTATCCCATCAACTCAATTAATCACGCCTATCTGGGCAGCAGCGTTTACGCCACCTTGCGCGAGGCACTGATTACCGGCCGCCTGAAACCTAATGATCGTTTACGTATCCGCGAACTGGCCGAACAGGTGGGTACCAGTGTCACGCCGGTGCGGGATGCGATTTTACAGCTGGCCAAAGAACAGGCGCTGGAAATGCGTACCCCGAAAGACATCCGCGTACCGCAGCTCGATGAACAGCAATATCAGGAAATTCGCACCTTACGGCTGGAACTGGAAGGTCTCGGGGCGGAGAAAGCAGCGCAATCGGTAACGGAATATGAGTTGCAACGGATTACGCAGAATATTAAAGATAACCGCAAAGCCATCAGCAGCGAAGATTTGCCCGAAGCACTGCGCCTCAACAGCGAGTTCCATCTGATGCTGTCACAAAGTGCGCGGATGCCCCTTTTAAGCAATTTCATCGACAGTTTATGGATGCGCACCGGCCCGCTGATTGCACAGGCTTATGCTCATTTCTCACAACGTATGGCCATTGAACATCACGAAGAGATTTTGATTGCACTGCGTAAAGGCGACGGCGCAACCGCCAGGCGTGCCATTCAGGAAGATATTCTCGACGGCAGCCAGAAGATGGTCGAGTTTCTGACCGTGAGTCGCGAAGTCCTGTAGCGTGCGTGCTAACGTATGCGCTGAGAAAAAAGGGTATTCAGGGGGTCTGAGATTATCTCGCAGAGTCTGTTTAATGTATTAAGTGAAATATCACTTATTTGACATATAGAGGAAAACATCAGCCAGTAGTAACTGGCATACTGTAACAACAGAAATTACCTGAGGATATCATTTTCAAAAACAACTTCATTTCTCTGACGCTTTGCCAGATAGAGATTCGTATCGGCTTTAGAAATGATTTCTTGTAATGTAGCATTCTGTTTCTCACACTGAGAGATACCGATACTTACTGATAAAGATAAATCATCAAGTTTTAAACTCTTCACTGAATGACGGATCCTGTTTGCGATTAATAATGCATCTGCAGGTGTGGTATCTTTAAGTATAACGATAAATTCATCGCCTCCCACCCTGCCAACAAAGTCAGTTCCACGTAAGCTCTTAAGTATTGTTTCAGCAATCAGAGAAATAGCCGTATCACCTTTGGCATGGCCATAGGTGTTATTCACGTCTCTTAAATGATCAAGGTCGATCACTAAAACACTAAAAGGCACATTATTTTTCTTGGATTTTTCTAATTCGTAACTTGCTTTCGCGTAAAATGCCTCCCTTCGTAAACATCCTGTTAATCCATCTTTAGATGCATATTCATTGAGGACCCGGAGATATCCTCCTGCTATTAATGACAGTAAATAGCTAATAACCATCGATAAAATGATAATAATTAATGCAGGCCAGACGTTCGAAAAATTCATTATAGATTTCGAGAAAGCGGGTTTCCCCAGAATGGAGTATTTACGTATTTTAACCCCGACTAAACTGTAGCCTTTATCATGCAAGGGTAAAATAGAAATGATGGTATTCTCATCAGCAAACCTTCCGATAGCAAATCCACGATTAGCACACACTTTATTTAATACAACGGGAATATTATGAGGCTGTATTTTTTTGACTGAAGTTAAAAACTCTCGGATTTTGGCGTTACATTCTTGCGGATTTCCTGACTTAGAGAACAGTAAAGTCTTAACTTGCACCTCAGTGTATTGTGAAGGATTCCTGATATAGTTTCCTGCTGAGATATCTCCTTGCAAATTATCTGAATCATAAAAGCTGCCCATATTTTGAATGTTATTAATATTGCCTTTCCACTCCTGAACATCCTGGCTGTACAATAAAGGAAAAATAATAAGTGAAGAGACCACACCACCAAATAAAACAAATGAAACAGGTTTTGTAAGTAACGGGAGTAATACTACCCACTTCCAACTTGAATAAATCATTCTTTACTCCCTGAGTAACCATCACATTCTTAATACATTCAAGTAATTTATAATTCCCTCATGTGATTTTAAAATACCACTCACCAGGTCTTCAACAAAGATCTTTTTGATAAAGAGTTAACTCTGTTTTTGTTATGAATTGACTAAGATTTTTAAATCGCTACATTCAAGACCCGACATTCAGTACCTCATCAGCTAAAGGCGCATACATTACGCGGATAGCCGATGTTCCAGAATTCTATAGCACATTCGGTTTCGCAAATGTGCGTTCCTTATCCCGGCATCTCCGCCAGCACGCTTGTCAGTGTTTGCAGCAACAGCGTCGCGTGTTCCGGCTGGAAGACCAGCGGCGGGCGAATTTTCAGGACATTCGCCGCCGGTCCCGTAGCACTAATCAAAACCTGTTTCTGGCGCATTTCATTGACGATAAATGCCGCCAGTTCCGGCGCAGGCGTATTGCGCTGATCGCTCACCAGTTCCACACCGATAAACAAACCGTCGCCGCGTACATCGCCGATGACCGGATAACGTTGCGCCAGTTTTTGTAGCCCTTCACGCAAGATTGCGCCGGTCATCTGCGCGTTCTGCTGCAACTCTTCACGACGCAAAATCTGTAAAACGGCATGCGCGGCGCGGCAGGAAACCGGGTTACCGCCGAAAGTATTGAAATAGCGCTGACGGCGGCCAAATTCCGCGAACAGTTCCGGTCTGCCGACCAGCCCGGCGACCGGATGACCGTTACCCATCGGTTTGCCCAGACTGACCAGGTCAGGCGTTACGCCGTAGCGGGCGAATCCCCAGCGCTGGCTGCCGGTACGGCCAAAACCGGGCTGCACTTCGTCTGCGATAAATAATCCACCTGCCGCACGCACCAGCCCGACGGCGCGCTGCATGTCCAGCGGGTCCGGGCTGAATACACCATCACTGGAGAAAATCGTGTCCACTAACAGCGCCGCCGGTTTCACGCCCGCGTGTTTCATTTCTTCCAGCGCGCGCTCCACGCCCGCAGAGAATACGCCGGGATGGCGGAACGTGTCCGGCGCATCAGTCAGCCAGACATTTTTGCCTTGCTCAAACCCGTCACCAAGCGAGGGGGAAAGTTCTGCCAGCGCGCTGGTCACACCGTGATACGCCCAGCTCGTCACAATAACGCCCTGCCCGCCGGTAATTTGTCGTGCGACACGCAGCGCCAGATCGTTGGCTTCGCTGCCGGTGCAGGTCATGGTCAGGTTGCGCAGCTCAGGAGGAAACTCGGTCAGGAAATCTTCAGCAAATTCGACAATCGCATCATTCAGATAACGCGTGTGTGTATTGAGTTGCGCGGCCTGCGTGGTGATGGCTTCAACCACCGCCGGATGGCAATGACCGACAGACGCAACATTATTGTAAGCATCCAGATAGCGCCGCCCTTCGCTGTCATATAACCAGACGCCTTCGCCGCGCACCACATGCAGCGGTTCCTGATAAAACAGCCGGTAACCGCCGCCAAGAAATTGCTGACGACCTTCTAAAACCTGTTTCGGAGTGAGCATATAACGGCCTCTTATTTCTGTTCAAACGCGCATGACTGACGAAATATCAGGTCAGTCTGCGAAAACGGCAGCGCCATCAGACGCGATAAACTTCCCCATGCATGCACCTGATTACGCAAAATATAATCACGGTTTTGCGGATACAGCACCGCACGATGCTGGGCAATCAGCAGACTCAGCGCCAGTCGTGACGCCACCAGTTCCGGTAAAACATCCAGCTCGGCACCGGTGAGTTGCAAACGCGCGGTATACGCAGCAATCATCGGACGGCAATAGAGGAAAAGATCGTCGCCGTCGCTATCGAGCTGATAAGCCAGGGCGGTAGCCAGTTCGTTAATCAGGGGCGCGTGAAGGGCGTCACCGAAATCAATAATGCCCGCGAGACGCTGCGGATCAGCGCTGTTTACCAGAACGTTATGGGCATTCAGGTCATTGTGGATCACTTGTCTGCGCAACCGCTGGCTGGCCGGAACCACTTTTTGCCGGTGGGTTTCCAGCACGCGGGTAATGGTGCGGCGCTGCTCAGGGTCAGTGAGTTGCGTTAACCAGCCCTCGAGGCGTGACATGTCGCTGATGTCCCACAGCAGATCACGCTGTGCGCCGGGATGGTTAAAATCGCTCAGCGCGATATCCAGCCGTGCCAGCGTGTCGCCAATTTCCCGCATCAGCACCGCTGAACGCGACACCTGATATTGCGCGATACCGGGCAGATAACTGACGGCACGCAGTGTCAGCATTTGTCCGTCAACCGTCACCTGCGGCGTAAGTTCACCGTGGCGACTTTCCTGCAACCGAGGCACCGGCAACTGGCTGTCGCGTATCGCCAGATGGCTGAGAATGGCGGTCTGGAAAGCCACTTCTGCGGGCACTTCCGCCGGATTAACAAACCGCAACATGTAAGCGTGGCCAGGCCCCGTGGTCAGGCAAAAATTGCTGTCGCGTTCGCCGCCCAGCACCTCCGCTTTGCCTTCCAGCCCGTAAACCTGCGCAGCAATATTTTCTGCCTGCGACCTGCTGACACGCGGTACCTCCGTGGTGAGCAATGACGGCGCTTCAGACATGCTGACCGCCGTTCACATGTATTTCAGCGCCGTTCACGTAAGAAGCGCCCGATGTGCACAGAAAATGGATCAGTGAAGCGACTTCTTCAGCCTTACCCAGTCGCTGCAACGGCACGCTGCGCTCGACAATTTCCTGCGTGCCCGGCGAGAGGATCGCGGTATCAATTTCCCCCGGCGCAATGGCATTTACCCGTATGCCGTGCGGGCCGAATTCGTGTGCCATTTCGCGGGTCAGCGTCGAAAGCGCCGCTTTAGAACAGGCATAGGCCACACCGGCAAACGGATGCACTTTGCTGCCCGCAATCGAGGTTACGTTGATAATGCTGCCCTGCGCGGTTTTCAGTTCATCAAATAATCCGGTTGCCAGAATGGCGGTTGAAAACAGGTTGACGTTAAACACCTGCAACCAGGTGGCGTAATCACTGTCGAGCACACCGAGACGGCCACCGGTGGGGGTTTTCGGTGAAATACCCGCGTTATCGACCAGCGCATCCAGCCGCCCGCCGAGGCGTTCTTTGATCATCGGCAGGGCTTTCTGCACGCTGTCGATGTCTTCCAGATCCAGGTGAATATGATTGAGAAATCCCTCTGCCCACGGACATTCATCCACCCAGTTCTGCCGCGATGCGGTGAAAATCCGCCACCCCGCAGCATAGAAATGTTTGACTGTCGCGTGACCAATGCCACGGCTTGCGCCGGTCAGCAAAAGCGTTTTTTTCTGAGTTGTGTCAGTCATGAGAAATGGCTCCCGTTACTTTTGATATTTGATGCATCAGGAATAATCAAAAAAAGAGAACCTGTAAAGTCCTCTGATGAATTTAACGTCAGTGTGTTGTCGGCGAATGACGCAGGCGTTCGCCACGGCGGCGCAGCAGTTCCATCACCAGCAGCAAAATCAGCGATGCACCGACCATCAGCGACGCCGCCGCCGCAATGGTCGGGTCGAGGTTTTCACGAATACCGGCAAACATCTGGATAGGCAGCGTGCGCTGACGCGGGCTGGCAAGAAATAACGTCACCACCACTTCGTCGAATGACGCCGCAAACGCAAACAGCGCTCCTGAGAAAACACCCGGCGCAATCAGCGGCAGCGTAACTTTACGGAATACGGTCCACGGCGACGCGCCGAGGCTGGCGGCGGCGCGGGATAAATTGCGGTCGTAATTTTTGAGTATCGCCACTACCGTGATCACCACAAACGGCACGCCAAGTAATGCATGTGCCAGCACCAGCCCGAGATAACTGTTGAGCAGCGATACGCGGGCAAAGAAGAAGAACATGCCAACGGCGATAATCACTACCGGCGCGATCATCGGCGAAATCAGAATGGCCATCACCAGTGATTTACCGCGAAATTCACCGCGCACCAGCCCGACCGCAGCCAGAACGCCGAGAAGAGTGGCGAGCAAAGTCGCCAGTGGCGCAATCAGCAGGCTGTTACCCAGTGAACTCAGCCATTCATTGGAATGGAAAAACGTCTGATACCAGCGCAGCGAAAACCCTGTCAGCGGATAGCTGAGAAACGAACCGGCGTTAAATGACAGCGGCACGATGATCAACACCGGCACAATCAGAAACAGCAGGACCGCCGCACTGTAGAAATTAAAACACCAGCGCCATAACCGCAGGATTAACGCCCCTTTTTGTCTCATTGCGTGTTTCATCTTCGGGCTCCTTAATGCGCTGCAATTTCAGCTTTAGTGCGCGTAACGCGGATGTAAACGATGTACAGCAGCACCACAATCACCAGCAACTGACTGCCCAGCGCTGCGGCCATGCCCCAGTTCATGGTCGTATTGGTAAAGAACGCCACGAAGTAACTGACCATCTGATCGCCCGGACCGCCCAGCAACGCAGGCGTGATGTAGTAACCAATCGCCATCATAAACACCAGCAATGCACCGGCCGTGACACCCGCGTAGGTTTGCGGCACGTACACCCGCCAGAAGGCGGAGAAAGGATGCGCACCCAGTGAAATCGCGGCGCGAACATAATTAGGTGAAATGCTTTTCATCACCGCATATAAAGGAAGGACGATAAACGGCAGCATGATGTGCGTCATCGAGATATAAACGCCGAGGCGGTTGAACACCATCACCAGCGGGTGATCGATAATGCCGGTGGAAAGTAACGCCCGGTTAATCAGGCCGCCCGATTGCAACAGCACAATCCAGCTGGCCGTGCGGACAATCAACGACGTCCAGAACGGCAGTAACACCAGAATCATCAGCAAATTCGCGCGTCCGGAAGGTTGTTTTGCCAGCCAGTACGCCAGCGGATAACCCAGCACGACGCAGCAAATCGTCACCACCAGCGCCATCCACAATGTGCGCAGCAGCACGTTGACGTACAGCGCCTGATCCGGTGGCAGTGCGACAATTTTGCCGGTATCCACGTCTACCTTCCGGTCGAACGCCGACAATAAATAGAGAGAAGTCACCGGCCCCGAAGCACGTTGCAGCGTCTGCCAGGTGCTGAGTTCACCCCACAGCGGCATGCTCTGGATTAACGGTTCACGGATCGCGCCCCCTCCCGCGGGTACTTGACGTAATGTGCCAGTGATCAGGCTGCGGTAACGGTTATCTTCGTAGCTTAAACGCTTGGCAATGGTTGCCATCTGACCGCTGCTGCGGGCATGACGCAAATCGGTGACCAGTGCAGTAAACGTCGCTTCATCCGGCACGGTTTTGCCGTCCCAGTGTGCAAGCTGCGCCACAGTTTCCGGCAGGGTTGCGCCCAGTTCCGGATTAGTCACACTCTTGCCCAGAATGGACGCAATCGGGAACAGAAAACTGACAATAACAAACAGCAACAGCGGCGCGATCAGCAATAAAGAACGACGCGTATACGCCGCTTCCACTTTACGCAGACGCTGACGCAATGTTGGCCCTTCTGCTGATCCCTCCGTCACCGGTGTGGTCAACATTTCGGTTTGACTCATGTTTTTCTCCCGCTGCGAGGTTTTTATGCTTTTATCGGGCTCACAGCCCAAAATCATTCGAGTTGCAGCAAGGCGGCGAACGAGACGGATCCCCGGGAGCATACTTGAGTATGTGACCGGGGTTCACGAGTGAAGCCAGCGCAGGTGCAGCTTGAAGGATGAAGGGCCGACTACTTAGAAGACCAGGCGTTGAACCGTTGCTCGAGATCTTCACCATGCTCAATCCAGAAGTGAGTATCTACCTGCAAAGCGCCTGCCAGGTTTTTCTCAGCGGTTGGCAGATTCTGAGCATATTTCGCGTCTATCATGCCGGTGACCGACTTCTCGGTCGGGCCATAGGGGATGGTTTCGGCAAAGACTTTCTGGTTTTCAGGTTTGTTGGCGAAGGCTATAAACTGTTCGGCCAGATCTTTGTGTTTGGAACCTTTGACAATGGCCCAGCTGTCGAGGTCGTAGAGACTGTTGTCCCAGACCATTTTGAAATCGTGGCCTTCACCTTGCGCGGCGCTGACGCGGCCATTATACGCAGAGGTCATGACCACATCGCCGGACACCAGCCATTGCAACGGCTGTGCACCGGATTCCCACCACTGAATGTTCGGTTTGATCTGATCAAGTTTTTTGAAAGCACGTTCAACGCCCGCAGGGGTTGCCAGAACTTTGTAAATATCTTCACGTTTCACACCGTCTGCCAGTAAGGCGATTTCCAGCGTGAATTTGGCGCTCTTGCGCAGTGCGCGTTTGCCCGGAAAATCTTTCACGTCCCAGAAGTCGGCCCAACTGGTTGGCGCTTTTTTCAGTTTACTGGCGTCATAAGTCAGCACGGTTGACCACAGGAAGATGCCCGCACCACATTCGGTGACCGCGCCCGGCACGTACTGCGTTTTGTCGCCCAGCTTGTTCCAGTCCAGCGGTTCGAACAGCCCTTCATCACAGCCGCGGATAAGCTCCGGGCTTTCCACTTCCACGACGTCCCAGCCAACCTGTTTGGTTTCAACCATGGCACGGATGCGCGCCATTTCGCCATTGTATTCTCCTGGCTCAATCGTGCCTTTTCCTGCTGCCGCAAAAGGTTTGTAAAATGCTTTGTCCTGGGCGTCCTTATTCAGGCCACCAAAAGAAATCACGGTCAGGGATTCCGCCTGAGCCTGAAACACCAAACCTGCAAGAAGCGTGGTAAGGGCTATTTTCTTGAACATGCTGTGACTCCTGGGTTAACGAAAAAGTAAGGAAAAACGCTAAGAGAACGGCATTGTTAAAAATATGATGCATCATATTTTATAATGAAGCATAAACCATGCCATTCCGGTTGAGTCCATCCGCCACGCACAGAACGGCGGGCGGACAGGGATTGAAGAGGCGTTATGTGATTTTTTTATGCCTCATGACACTCAGTTTCTTATTATTGGCACTGCTTTCGTGCATCTGTGCACTCTGTCTGAACGGCTAATCACTCAGCCCGATGCGCAGGTTTCCTCAGTCAGTCAGCACACGGGACAAAATTGCCAGGGCTTCTTTAAACTGCACATCAGGAATGGTCAGCGGATAAAGGAAACGGATCACGTTGCCATGCACACCGCAACTGAGCATCAGCAATCCGGCGTCCAGCGCTTTGCGCAGATACTGTTTGGTCAGTTCAGAAGAAGGTTTTCCGGTCACGGGATCGTTAAATTCGGCCGCCACCATTGAACCACGCGCACGGACATCCACCAGTGCCGCACAATTCGCTTTGGCTTTCCCGAGTACTTCAGTCAGCTCTGCACCGAGACGATTTGCGCGCTCGCACAATTTTTCTTCTTCGATGATATCCAGCACTGCCAGCGCAGAGGCCACGGCCAGCGGATTACCCGCGTAAGTACCGCCAAGGCCGCCCGGCTCCGGTGCGTCCATCAGCCCGGCGCGCCCGGTTACGCCCGAGATCGGCAAACCGCCGCCGAGGCTTTTCGCCATCGTGACGATGTCCGGTTTGGCATCGGGATAGTATTCTGACGCGAACATTTTACCGGTACGCGCAAAGCCGCTCTGTACTTCGTCGGCAATCATCACGATGCCGTGACGGTCACAGATTTCGCGCAGCCCTTTCACGAAATCTTCCGGCGCGATATTGAAACCGCCCTCGCCTTGTACCGGCTCATACAGGATCGCAGCAATCTGCTGCGGCGCGATATCGCTGCGAAAAATACGTTCAATACTGTCGAGTGCCATTTCAGTGGTGACACCGTGAACGGCGTTGGGATATTGGGCGTGGAAGACCGAGGCCGGGAACGGCCCGAAGCCCACTTTGTAAGGCACTACTTTGCCGGTCAACGCCATGGTCAGCAGCGTGCGGCCATGAAATGCACCGGAGAAAGTGATGATGCCCGGGCGACCGGTGGCGGAGCGGGCAATTTTCACCGCGTTTTCGACAGCTTCCGCGCCGGTACTGAAGAAAGTGGTTTTCGCTTTGCCGCTCACCGGAGAAATCGCGTTGATGCGTTCAGCCAGATTCACAAAGCTGGCATAAGGCACAATCTGGTAGGAAGTGTGTGTGAACAGGTCGAGCTGGTTGCGGATGGCTTCAACGATTTTCGGGTGACGATGTCCGGTGTTCAGAACCGCAATCCCGGCAGTGAAATCGATGTATTCCCGCCCGTGTTCATCCCACAGCGTGGCATTTTCTGCTTTTGCCGCATAGAAATCACACATGACACCTACACCACGCGGCGTCGCTTCTTTACGGCGTTTTTCCAGTTCACTGTGACTCATCTTTCGCTCCTGCCTTCAGGTTGATGTTTTATAGATTGCCGGTTGCGAGATGAACAATTTGTCGAATTAGCAATCTGTACTTGTTTTTTATCCCGCCAGCGGCTCTATAATCCAGAACCAGTTTCATTTATTTTGAGGATCCACTTTTGCGCTCATTGCTTTCAGACCTCATTTTGCAACGTCTCACTGAGCTTTCAGATGCCCGGCCCGGCACGCTGAACAAGCGGGTTTATCAGGCATTACAACAGGCTATATTTGATGGCAGTATTGCGCCTGGCAGCCGCTTGCCCGCCTCAAGAGACCTTGCCAAAGAGCTGGATATTTCGCGCAACACGGTGCTGGCTGCCTACGAGCAGTTGCAGGCCGAAGGCTACATTCAGACCCGCACCGGAAGCGGAACCTTCGTTCCTGCAGATTTACCGAAAGACGGCGTGATCGCCGATAAAATACCTCCGCGCTGCGCACCGGTTCGCAGCCATGTGTCACTTTCCAAGCGCGGTTCTCAACTGCTGACGCGTACCGGCGTTGCCTCGCATCAGTGGGGCGCGTTTATGCCGGGGGTACCGGACGTCACAAAATTTCCGCATGACATCTGGCGTAAGTTGCAGAACCGTCTGAGCCGTCGTCTGCCGCCCGAATTCCTCACCTACTCCCGCCATGGTGGCTGCCCGCAACTGCAACATGCGCTGGCAGATTATTTGCGTATAGCGCGTTCTGTTGACTGCACGGCAGATCAGATCCTGATCACCGCCGGCACCCACCAGGCGCTGGATTTGCTGGCGAAAATGCTCTGTGACCCGGGCGATGTTGCCTGGATTGAGGAACCGAGCTACTGGGGAATACGCAATGTGCTGACCATCAACGGCGTGGATATTCAGCCGGTGCCGGTGGATGAAAACGGGCTGAACCCGCCCGACAGCCCGCCACAGGACCGCGCACCTAAGCTGATATGCGTGACACCGTCACATCACTATCCGCTCGGTTCAGTGATGAGCCTGGCCCGACGGCAAAAAATTCTTGCCATCGCCAGCCAGCAAGGTAGCTGGGTAGTGGAAGATGATTACGACAGCGAATTTCGCTATTCGGGCAGTCCGATCCCCGCGTTGCAGGGACTGAGCAGCGATGCGCCGGTGATTTACATCGGTACATTCAGTAAAACATTGTATCCGGCAATGCGGATAAGTTATGTCGTCCTGCCGCGTCCGCTGGCCTCGCGCCTCAAAATTGCGCACTCCGAGTTGTACCGTGCCGGTAACGGACTGACGCAACTTACGCTTGCGGAATTTATTCGCGAAGGGCATTACGCCGCCCACATCCGCCGGATGCGATTGCTTTACGGCAGACGACGTAATGCCCTGATACGGCTTATCGGACAGGAACTCGGTCCGGAATTCCTGTGTGAAAACAGCAATGCCGGTTTGCATCTGATTTTGTCACTGCCTGATTCGATTGATGATGTGGCGCTGAGCGCAGAGCTGGAGCAGAAAAAAATTCTCACACGCCCGCTGTCGGCATATTACCTGCGCCCTGCCCCGCGGCGCGGGCTTTTGCTCGGTTACGGTTGCGTTCCTGAAGAAGAAATTGAAACGGCTTTCGGGCACATCGTGGAGTGTTTGCGACACAGGCTGCAAGCCGGTGGTGCAATCCCGGGGTCTGACCATAGGCTGCTGACCCTGCAAGGTGATTTGCCTGATCCTGCGTAAAACACAGATCTTACTGCTAGCAATAAACTCTTTTAAAATAAAAATAACAATAAGATTCATAAGCCTGCGAGATTTCTCTCAGGCTTATTTTTTGTGTTATTTTGTCAAAAAATGCTTGTTAGCGTCAGAAGCGGATGGTAAAGATTTTTAATAACGCCAGACAAACAATCCTTCTGAGGATGTTTTATGCACAAATTGTGCCGTGTCGCGTCATCCCATTTTCGATAATTTTATTTGCGGAGTGCCTGTGATGAGAACGTATGTCAGCTTCAAAAATATCAAAAAGAGTTACGACGGGGACAAGCTGGTAGTCAAAAACCTCAACCTTGATGTGCACGAAGGAGAATTTCTGACGCTGTTGGGCCCTTCCGGTTCCGGCAAAACCACCAGTCTGATGATGCTTGCAGGTTTTGAAACGCCTACCCAGGGTGAAATCTTATTACGCGATAAACCTCTGCATAATTTGCCACCACATCAGCGAGATATCGGCATGGTGTTCCAGAACTATGCGCTTTTCCCTCACATGACCGTGGCGGAAAATCTGGCATTTCCACTGACCATTCGACGGCTTAATAAATCTGATATCAAAGAGAAAGTTGACCGCATTCTGGACATGGTCAAACTCAAATCTCTGGCTGACCGCTACCCTGCCCAAATGTCGGGCGGTCAGCAGCAACGTGTTGCGCTAGCCCGCGCACTGGTGTTTGAACCTAAGCTGGTGCTGATGGACGAACCCCTTGGTGCGCTGGATAAACAATTGCGCGAACATATGCAGATGGAAATTAAGCAACTTCATAAAATGTTGGATCTGACGATTGTTTATGTGACGCATGACCAGAGCGAAGCAATGACGATGTCTGACCGTGTTGCGGTGTTCAATGATGGTGTGATCCAGCAGATGGACAGCCCGAATGTGATTTATGAAAAACCGGATAATGCATTCGTGGCTCAGTTCATCGGCGAGAATAACAGCCTGCTGGCCACCAACAATGCTGCCGAAGGCGACTATTACCGCGCATCACTCGATGACGGCACTCAACTGCGTGCAGTAAAAATTCGCCCAAGCTCGCCGGGCAAAAAGATTTTGCTCTCTATTCGCCCTGAGCGTATTCACGTAAATAATCCGCAACCCGGAATGGAACAGGTGAAGGCAAGAATTCAGCAATTCATTTATCTGGGTGATCACGTACGCATGATGACGGAAGTGGCCGGTCAGGATAATTTCATGGTCAAACTTTCTGCAGCAGCCATGAAACCGGAGTGGCAACCCGGCGCTGAAGTGCTACTTTCCTGGCAACCTGAACATCTCCGGGCACTTGATGTTGTCACGCATTAATCACCTGATTGTATGATTGTATGATTGTATGATTGTATGATTGTTGAATCCTAAGATTCTTTATCTTGGGATTCAATGATTACCAGATGTCAGGATTCACCATACCTATATTCTACTATCTCCTCATCTTGCACTCTCAGAATCCTGAAATCCCTGCATCTTCGAATCCGGTGATTTGCTATTCCCACTATCTTTTAATCCCAATATCTCTGAATCATTTGTACAGGTGAATGACCAATCATAATCTCAGGATTCTATCGAGACACTAACCACATGGTATCCTGCAATCGAAGATCCCCCACAGAATCCTGTAATCATACAATCCTCAATAGGAATCTCAGGATTATGTAATCCTTTAATATAATCCTGTAATCACAGAATCATAACATTAAATAAAATCACTATAACTGACTTAACTGCATGTAAAACATCAAATAATCATTAAATCCTGTAATCCTACCTGTGGTTTTAATCCTGAAATCCTGTAATCACATAAGCATCCTGGCATTCCAGGATTCTCTCAATTACCTCTCATGATAGCCAGGCAGCAGTGTGTTTAATTAATGTAATCCTGAAATCCTATAATCTTAACGAGGATTCTATTATCCTGTAATCATAGAATACCTGGAGGCTGGTACAGGATAATCTGAGCCCGTCTTTCATCCTAAGATAGCAGCCTTGCAGGATTTAGAGATTCCAGGATTCAAAGATATTTAGCAGCTGGTTCATGATAATCACAGGATTCCAATACTTCCAGGATTAAGAGATTATGTCCAGTTGAATGAAATCCTGAGACTGGAAAAATCCTGTAATCAAACAATCCTGCCACTCCTGAAATCACGAAATCCGAAGATGGTGAGATGGTGAGATGGTGAGATGGTGAGATGGTGAGATGGTGAGATGGTGAGATGGTGAGAT
>NZ_JBFUHK010000062.1:0-20726 GCF_056402435.1 Rahnella sp. P4_A8
CAACACATGGTAATAAGTTTTTTTAACAATTAAAATATTTTTTAAGTCAAATTAAGTTGATCTTCTTTGTTCAGAAATAGAACAAGGATAATTAAATTTTGTACCAATGCTGTGTCTGACCAAGTCTTAACGTCATAAATATAGCCACAGAAGATGTGGCTAAAGATACTTAGGCTGCGCTTATGCGTGGCCTTTTTTATGCCCTCGATTCGTGGAGGACAATAACAGCGATAGGGGGTTTATCAATGTCTGAGCCGGTATCAGCCAGCAGGATAGAACGATAGCGGTCGGCATGCTGACGCAGTACGCCAAACAGCACGCGCCGAAGCATATCGGCAAAGTCGCAGGGAGGCGCATGGCTGAATGCCTACGCATTATGGCAAAAATGGCGTTTGAAGATTATGCGCGGTCGGCGGCGGCCATTTCTGATATTTTGTCCGAACTTGGCGTAATTTATCTAAATCATAGGCGTTTCAGTAGTTGAGCACCTAGAAAAGCTTTGAGAGCCCTGCAAAAATGCGGGGCTTTTTCGTTTCTGCACATCAGGTAAGAGCATCGGCTTGGTAAGCTGGGACATTTCCGGCCAGTCAAAGGGGTTAATGCCCTTACCAAAAAGCTTTACCCTTATTCCTGGCTAGTATCAATAATCGCTGAGCCAGAATAAACAGGAGGAGTGCAGCCTTTCAGTTCGCCATACTCAACATTGCATTCAGAGTAACCACTACCTCTCTTGATGACTATTTCACCGTCATAATTTGATGAGCATGAGCCAACCTGTCCGCTATTAATCTCGCATAAAGACACCTTTCCATCACTTCTGAGTAGAGGGGCATTTTTCGTTGATGGATATGGCTGGCAATCGGAGAGATTGCCGACGTTGATACTGCACTGCAAGAGTTCCGCAAGTCCTGAAAAACTGGTGAGCATGCCGGTGAGCATTAATACAACGAAGATTTTATTTTTCATATACATGTCCTTATTGAGTAGTGCCGTCACTATAAAACACTTTCTAGAAGCTGCAGATTCGCAGCCTTTTTTATACCCTAAATTCGGTTGTGAGGACACTCGCAGCGATAAAGGTTTATTAATGTCCGAGCAGGTATCACCACGGTCGCTGATTCCTGGGGCTGGATCACAATGTTGTATTTTATTGGTCTAAAAATGGTTAAATTCGCAAATCTTGTTAAATGTCATCAGGATTAATCTGAGATGATGAATTCACCCCTTCAAGAGCTAAGCCATTATGAGTGCCGGAGATAAGCGCCGGGTGGGGCAGGCATTACATCTTTAATTACAGAAGTTATTTGAACCCGCCAATGGGCGGGTTTTTGCGTTTTTGAGGCTGCCAATTTGGTGGCCTTTTCTCGTTTTGGCGGACAGTCAATCAGCTAACCACTCATCCTTTCGCAAACGGACTGAGCCGCTAAACCCCTCACTACTACGCACCCAACCGGACAACCGGAGGGGGAGATTATGAGAATGGACAAATTGACTACAGGCATTGCGTACGGAGCCTCTGCCGGTAGCGTCCTGAACGGCCTGTTGAATGCATTTAGTCCGGATCAGTGGAACGCTATAGGTGTTCTGGCAGGTATAGCTGTTGCGCTCCTCACATACCTGACAAACCTTTATTTCAAAATCAAAGAAGACCGCCGCAAAGCACTCAGAGGTGAATGATGGCAACTCAGCCTGGTATCAAAAGCAAACTYAGCAAAGCTGTAATTGCTCTGATTATTTCTGGTGCCAGTGCTTCAGCAATCCTAGGCCAGTTTCTTGATGAAAAGGAAGGTAATCACCTGACTGCTTATCAAGATGGTATGGGCCTGTGGACTATTTGCCGCGGCGCAACCCGTGTTGATGACCGTCTTGTTTACAAGGGAATGAAGCTGACAGCAGCGAAATGCGCCCAGGTAAATAAGCTGGAGTCAGATAAGGCGATTGCCTGGGTAAAGGGAAACGTCACCGTCACGCTGACGCAGCCACAAATTGCCGGAATCGCTTCATTTTGCCCTTACAACATCGGTCCGGCGAAATGCTTTACTTCGACGTTCTACCGCAAACTTAATACTGGTGATAAACGCGGTGCCTGCTCGGAGATAAAACGCTGGGTGAGGGACGGTGGCAAGGATTGCAATATACGTGCGAATAATTGCTTCGGTCAGGTGCAACGACGTGATCAGGAAAGCGAACTGACGTGCTGGGGGTTGGATGAATAACAATTTATTGATTGTGCTGGCCTTCTTCGCTGGCGCTGCCCTTACCTGGTGGATTGAGGGAATACGCTGGGATGCTGACGTTTCCAAACTTAATGGAGCCCACACCGCAGAGCTGAAGAGACAAAGCGATCAGGCAGTGATTGACCTGACCAACCAGAAGAAGCGTACAGAAGCGGCACAGATTGCGTTGGCGGCGCTGGATGCGAAACACACGAAGGAAATGGCAGATGAGCAAACTAAGAATGAAAAGTTGCGCGCTGATGTCGCTGCTGGTACTCGCCGGGTGCGAATCGCCGCAGCAAACCATGCTACCTGCAAACTCATCGGGAACGGCACTTCCGGCACCAGCAGCTTGGGCGATGCAGTACAAATCGACCTCACTCCTGCAGGTGGACAGACTGTTCTCGATCTCAGAGCAAGCATTATCAAAGACAACGAAGTAATAGAGTATCTTCAAGGCTACATCGAGTATTTAGCCAAACAAAGTACACCTTAATGGTCTGAGGTAACCCCATCAATATGAACTGAATGGGATGAATGTTGTGCCATTTTTACAATCTCCCACTCGCTCAGGCTGTATGGCACTGCTTTCTGAATCGCTACAAAATGGCCCTTGTCATGGTTGGCTATATATCCGTCGATGACTGGCGTAAGCATGCAGTTTAGGGGGACTTCAAAGTTAGACTTAATCCATATCAAGAACTTTAAATCCCCCTCGGCCGTAACTTTCAATATTTGCAGGTTATCAGGTGTTAGAAAGATTCCATCTACCACTTTCCATTCCATCTTTTCTACTCTATTGGCATTGTCATCTAACAATAGAGCACAAAATGGTAATTTACTTTAAAAACTTAAAGAAACTTGAGGTAGGTCGAAAGACTTTTTTCAGTCTCAGATAGTCATCAGCAGATTTGCTGGTGGCTTTTTTATTGGAGCATTTATGCAGGTCACTATCGATGGCATCCCGTATGCGCCTGTATGCAATTCGAGTTGAATTGTGACTCAGAAGGGAATCTAGCCATCTTGAATATAGTTTCAAATGAAATAGTTAGCAAAGAAAGGTACTCCCAATAGGGGGCCTTGCCACGGGGCGGCGGACTCGCGGAAAACGGCTAGTTTTCGTATTTTGATCGCATCATCAGCAGGTGATGTATCGCAATGATATTTCAGAAAAAAACATTGGCCTATCTGAGGGTGATAAAATTTATCTTCACCATGTGAAATTCTTTAGTATTTTGTTTTTAAAGATATTTTTAGGTATTGAGGTGATTGTGTGAGGTGGTGATGGAAAAGGTGGGTGATCTTGCTGAGGCGTTTAATTGGAGTATATCCAAGATTTCTGAAGCATTTTCAATGGATAGGGCAACAGTCAGAAAGAAAATTGTTGAAAATGATATTCAGGCTGCGGGGAGTTCTCGTGGTAATCCGACCTATGCACTTAAAGATGTTGCCCCTGTTTTGTTCGCCGGCGCCTGTAAAACTGATGAAGACATTAGGCATGATCCTTCACTCATGATCCCGAAAGAACGTAAGGATTGGTTCCAGTCGGAAAACGAGCGTATCAAGCTGGAAAAGGAACAACGCAACTTAATACCCGTGAATGAAGTAGTAACAGTTTATTCCGCGATGACAAAAGCAGTAGTTCAGGTACTTGAGACAATCCCAGATATTTTAGAGCGTGATTGTGCTTTAACACCCCAGGCGGTATCTGCAGTTCAGGCATCAATTGATGATTTACGAACGACGCTATCTGAAAGATCGTATCACGCCTGCGCTATTGACCTTATGAGAGATAAAGGGGAGGTGATTGCCGAGGAGGATTAATGGCATACGCGTCAGCGGAAAAGATAGGTCAGGATATTTCACTCATCCTCCGACCACCTCGCCGTATAAAGGTATCTTCAGCTGTACATAAATATATGCGAGTGCCTAAAGGTGCTGGTAATTCCGTTCCTTGGGATCCTAATGTTGCCCCCTATGTTGTCGAACCCATGGACATGCTGGCTTCGAGGGAATATGACGCAGTGATATTTGTTGGCCCGGCCCGTACCGGCAAAACCATCGGGCTGATTGATGGATGGGCTGTGTACAGTATTGTTTGTGATCCATCTGACATGCTTATTGTTCAGATGACTGAAGAGAAGGCAAGAGAGCACAGCAAAAAGCGTCTTGATCGTACTTTCCGCAGTAGCCCCGAAGTGGCAAAAAGACTCAGCCCACGTCGCAATGATAACAATGTGCACGACAAAATATTTCGCGATGGATCATTCCTTAAAATAGGCTGGCCCTCTATTAATGTTATGTCGTCGTCAGATTATAAATTTGTTGCACTGACTGATTACGACCGCTTTCCGGAAGACATTGACGGTGAGGGCGATGCGTTCACTCTGGCCTCAAAACGTACCACAACCTTTATGTCATCCGGCATGACTTTGGTAGAGAGTTCGCCAGGTCGTCAAGTCACAGACACCAAGTGGCGGCGAGGTTCACTTCATGAAGCACCGCCGACCACCGGCATTCTTTCTTTATATAACCGCGGCGATCGCCGCCGTTGGTACTGGCCTTGTCCGCACTGCGGAGAATACTTCCAGCCGGCGAAAGATGTGGTGCAGGGCTATCAGAATATTGCCGACCCTGTTGTCGCCAGTGAGGCGGCATTCATTGAATGCCCACATTGCCGCGGAAAAGTCACAGCAGACCAGAAGCGCGCTCTTAATCAGAAAGGTGTCTGGCTGCGCGACGGTGAGAAGATTGACCGTCATGGTGTGATTACGGGTACCGCGAGACGTTCCCGTATTGCTTCTTTCTGGATGGAAGGCCCCGCAGCGGCATATCAGACCCTGTCTCAACTGGTCTATAAGCTGCTTTCTGCCCAGCAGGATTATGAGGCCAACAGCAGCGAAGAAACCCTGAAAGCAGTGATCAATACGGACTGGGGCCTGCCTTATATTCCACAGTCGAGCGTTGAGCAGCGGAAATCCGAAACGCTTATGGCCCGCGCCAGCGTGGTGACCAAGCGTACGGTGCCCGACGGCGTGCGTTTTCTTGTGCCGACAGTTGACGTGCAGGGCGGGCGCAACCGGCGCTTTGTGGTGCAGGTGATTGGTTATGGTGCGCACGGTGAGCGGTGGATTGTCGACCGATACAACATCAAACAGTCGATGCGTACGGGGCCTAATGGTGAAAGCCTGCCTATTGATCCTGCTGGATACCTGGAAGACTGGGACTTGCTGCGCACGGACGTGCTGGATAAGACATGGCCACTCAACAGCAATCCAAGCATATCAATGCCCGTGCTGGCGATGGCCGTGGACTCCGGCGGTGAAGACGGCGTGACCGGTAATGCCTATGAGTTCTGGCGCCAATGCCGTCGCGATGGCGTACACAGACGCGTTTATCTCTTCAAAGGCGACAGCACCACGCGCAGCAAGCTGATCACTAAGTCATTGCCGGACAATACCGACCGTCCTAACCGCCGGGCGGAAGCCCGCGGCGACGTCCCGCTCTACCTGCTACAGACCAATATGCTCAAAGACCGGATCAGTAATGCGCTTCAGCGCGATACACCGGGGGCTAACTACGTTCACTTTCCTGACTGGCTGGGGGAGTGGTTCTATGACGAACTGACCTATGAAGAAAGGGGTGCTGATGGCAAATGGACGAAGCCAGGTAAGGGGGCGAACGAAGCGTTCGACCTGATGGTATACGCCCATGCGTTGGTGATTTTGCGCGGGTACGAGCGGATAAACTGGGAAAAACCGCCTTCATGGGCACAGCCCTTTGAGCAATCCACACCCAGCACGCATTCAGATCCCCCAGCCATGCCAGCCAGCAGTAATCACAAAAAACCGAAAACAACCCGCGCCAAGACAGAGGATAAACCTTCTGCCTGGGCGCCATCGACATCAGGAGGCTGGGTATGAATCAGGCCGATATTGAAGACATGATCCAGCAGTATATGACCGCTGAACGCGCCGTTCTGCAGGGGAAATCCATCACCTTTAACGGGCAGTCTATGACGATGGAGAACCTCAGTGAAATTCAGAAGGGGCGGAACTACTGGGAGCGCCGGTTAAGCACGTTGCTGGCGGCGCAGCGCGGGCGACCGCTGTACCGGCTGGCGAGGTTCCCGCGATGAGCCTGATTGATGATGCCATTGGCCTGATTTCACCAGGCTGGAAAGCCTCCCGTCTGCGTTCACGCGTGGCAATCAATGCCTACGAGGCAGCATTACCGACGCGCACGCACCGGGCAAAGCGGGAAAACCGCAACGCAAACCAGCTCACGCAGTTTGCTGGCCGGTCAATCAGGGAGCAGGCGCGCTGGTTGGACAATAATCACGATCTGGTGATTGGCCTGCTGGACAAACTCGAAGAGCGCATCGTCGGCGCGCGCGGAATTGTGGTTGACCCCCAGCCTATCCTGAAAACGGGGCTGGTGGCCGATGAACTCTCTAAACAGATCCGGGCAGCCTGGGCGGAGTGGTCTGTTTCCCCCGATGTGACAGGACAGTTTACCCGGCCTGTCCTTGAGCGGCTGATGGCAAGAACCTGGCTGCGCGACGGTGAGGTTTTTGGGCAAATGGTCCGGGGTTCTGCACAGGGACTCACGCCGACGGCCGATATTCCTTTTTGGATCGAGGCGCTGGAGCCGGACTACATTCCGCTGGAAATGAACGATACCGGGAAGGGGATTTGTCAGGGGATCTATCTAAACAACTGGGGATGCCCGACAAAGTATGTCGTCTACAAAAATCTGGTGACATCAGGCGTTGCGCTGGGCAATACCAAGGAAATTGCTGCAGACGGCATGATGCACCTGAAATTCATGCGCCGTCTTCATCAGGTCCGGGGAAACAGCCTGCTGTCCGGCATCCTGATCCGCCTGAGCGCGCTGAAAGAGTATGAAGATTCTGAACTGACGGCCGCCCGTATTGCCGCTGCGCTGGGTATGTACGTGAAAAAAGGCGACGGGCAATCCTACGGCGATGCCGGTGGTAATGACAAAGACCCCCGCGAGCTCAACATCGAGCCTGGGATGCTCTTTGATGAACTGGAGCCCGGCGAAGAAATCGGAATGATTAAATCGGACCGGCCGAATCCTAACCTTGAGACGTTCCGCAACGGGCAGCTCAGGGCGGTGGCCGCCGGCAGCCGCAGCAGCTTTTCCAGTATCTCCCGCAACTACAACGGCACTTACAGTTCTCAGCGTCAGGAGCTGGTGGAGTCCTTTGAGGGCTACGGCATTCTTCAGGATGCATTTATTGCGGCCGTGACCCGACCGATGTACCGCAGCTGGTTGCAGATGGCGATCACGGCGGGCGTGATCGACGTACCGCCCGATGTGGACATGGCGACGTTGTTTAATGCGGTCTACAGCGGGCCGGTGATGCCGTGGATTGACCCGATGAAAGAGGCCAACTCCTGGCGTGTGCTATTACGCGGCGGCGCGGCAACGGAAGGGGACTGGGTCAGGGCGCGCGGCGCGAATCCGGGCGATGTAAAACGCCGCCGCAAGGCGGAAGTCGACGAAAACAAAACGTTAGGTCTGGTCTTCGACACGGACCCGGCAAACGATAAAGGGGAAGCCAGTGCGAAAGAATCGAAGAAATAAACTGGGTGTGTCACCCAAAGCCTCCGCGGGGGACAAAAGCTGGTTCCGCATGAAGGCGAGCGGCGACAAGACTGCTGACATTTATATTTATGACGAGATTGGTTACTGGGGCGTGACCGCCCGCCAGTTCGCCAGCAGCATGAAAGCGCTGGGCGATCTGGACCATATCAACCTGCATATCCACTCGCCGGGCGGCGATGTCTTTGACGGCATTGCCATTTACAACCTGCTTAACAGCCATACGGCGAGCAAAACCGTGTATATCGACGGTCTTGCCGCCTCAATGGCCTCGGTGATTGCTATGGTGGGCAATCCCATCATCATGCCTGAAAACGCCATGATGATGATTCACAAGCCCTGGGGGATCACCGGCGGCGATGCCAACGACATGCGCGACTATGCCGACCTGCTGGACAAGGTCGAGGCCGTGCTGATCCCGTCCTATGCCAAAAAAACCGGCAAAAACCCTGACGAACTTGCCCTGATGCTGGGTGAGGAAACGTGGATGACCGCGCAGGAATGCCTTGAGCACGGTTTTGCTGACCAGATTTCTACCGCGGTGCAGGCAATGGCCCGCATTAATTCAAAACGTATCGAGGAATTCGACGCTATGCCAAACGCACTGAAAAACATGATCACCAAGCCGAAAGCGACGACTCAGAATCAGCCGGAACCGCAGAATCCACCTGTTGCGCCTGTTGCGCCTGTTGCGCCTGTTGTTCCTGGCCCCGCAGCGCTGGATGAAAACACCATCCGAAATCAGGTCATTGCCGCGCAGAAACAGCGCGTCACGGGGATCAAAGACCTGTTCGCGATGTTTGGCGGCCGCCATCAGGAATTACAGGCGTCATGCATTGAAGATATCGACTGCACGGTCGATCAGGCCAAGGACAAGCTGCTGGTGATGCTGGGGAAAGATGCCAGCCCGTCCAATAAAAACGGCAACAATGCACACATTCACGCCGGCAACGGGAATTTCACCGGCGACGGTATCCGCCAGGCGCTGATGGCGCGCGCAGGCTACGAAGACCGGCAGAATGACAACGTGTATAACGGCATGACCCTGCGCGAATATGCGCGCATGTCGCTGACCGAGCGCGGGGTCGGCGTTGCGGCTTATAACCCGATGCAGATGGTGGGGCTGGCGATGACGCACACTACCTCTGATTTTGGCAATATTCTGCTGGATGTGGCGAACAAATCTCTGCTGCAAGGCTGGGAAGAGTCACAGGAAACCTTTGAAGCCTGGACGAAGAAAGGGCAGCTCTCTGACTTTAAAACGGCGCACCGCGTCGGGCTGGGCGGCTTCCCGTCGCTGCGTAAGGTACGCGAAGGGGCGGAATACAAATACGTCACGACGACCGATAACAGCGAGACCATTGCGCTGGCCACCTACGGTGAAATTTTCTCCATTACCCGTCAGGCCATCATCAACGACGATCTGAATCAGCTGACTGACGTGCCGATGAAAATGGGCCGCGCCGCGAAGGCCACCATCGGCGATCTGGTGTATGCCGTGCTGACCGGCAACCCGAAATTGTCAGACGGTAAGGCGTTGTTCAGCAGCGATCATAAAAACCTGGCAACCGGTGCCATTGACGTCGCGAATCTGGATGCGGGCCGCCAGTTGATGCGCGTTCAGAAAGAGCCAACCACCGGCCGTACCCTGAATATCCGCCCGGCGTTCCTGCTGGTGCCAACCGCCCTCGAAACCGTGGCAAACCAGACCATCAAATCTGCCAGCGTGAAAGGCGCCGACGTTAACGCCGGTATCATCAACCCGATCCAGAACTTTGCGACGGTGATCGGTGAACCACGTCTGGACGATAACAGTGCCAAGTCCTGGTACCTGGCCGCTGCACAGGGTATGGACACCATCGAGGTGGCTTATCTCAACGGTGTCGAGCTGCCTTACATCGATCAGCAGGAGGGGTTCAGTTCTGACGGTATTGCGACGAAAGTGYGCATTGATGCCGGTGTTGCGCCGCTCGATTACCGCGGTCTGGTGAAATCTTCCGGCCAGTAATCCTCCTCCCGCGTTGCCCGAATGCCCGTAAGGGCTTTTTTTATACCTAAAATTCGCCCCCTTCCGGGGCGTCTGGAGTTTTTCAATGGCTAAGAATTTTGTACAGGAAGGTCAGACGATTTCCATTACCAACACCGGCGCTGCCGTGATCGAGAGCGGCGACCCCGTGGTACTGGGTTCCCTGCTGGTTGTCTCTCTGGTGGATATTGCCCCGAATGAAACCGGTACGGGCATGGCCGAAGGGGTATTCCTGCTGCCGAAAGTCTCCGCCGATGCGATCCCCGCTGGCACAAAAGTGTATATCGCGGACGGTGAAATCCATCTGGCGTCTGCGGATGCCGTGGCCGCTGGCATTGCCTGGGAAGCTGCCGCTGCGGGCAGCACCGTCGTTGAAGTGAAAATCAATGGCTAACGCCTTTGATGTGTTGGCCGCGCGGATGGATGCGGTAACGACCGCGCGGTTTGGGCGGGAGGTGGTGATTAATGGCACCGTGTTCACCGGTGTTGAAAGCCATTTTCTGCCCGAGATGGGGCCGGTGAGCGGCGATGGCCTGTCTGTTGTGGTTTTTTCTCCCGATTACCGGCCGCACCGTAACGATCAGGTGGTTTATCAGGCAGAAAGTTACATTGTCACCCGTCATCAGATGTTTAACGGGAAGCCACAAATCTGGCTGGAGTAAGGGGAGGGAATATGACCATCAAAGGGCTGGAACAGGCCATCGCCAATATGAACAGTATCAGTTCGACGGCCGTTCCCCGCGCCACGGCGCAGGCGGTTAACCGGGTGGCGGGGCGGGCCATCAGTCGCAGCAGCAGCACTGTGTCGAAGGAAACCAAGGTGCCGAGAAAGCTGGTCATGCAGCGTGCAAAACTGAAAAAGGCCACGATAAACCGGCCGGTTGCCACGTTAAAAATCAACCGGGGTAATTTACCGGCCATCAAGCTGGGCGCGGCACAAATGCGTGTCTCCCGGCGTCAGGGCAACCTACGCGGGCAGGGCAGCGTACTCAAAATAGGCCGCTTTACCTTTCGGAATGCGTTTATTCAGCAACTGGCTAACGGCCGGTGGCATGTGCTCCAGCGTTCCGGGAAAAGCCGGTACCCGATTGAGGTCGTGAAGATACCGTTAACCACCCCACTTACGGAAGCGTATACCGCAGAAACCCACCGTCTGATGCAAAGCGACATGCCGAAGGAAATGGCTTCCGCCCTGAAAAATCAACTGAGGCTGATCATTAAACGATGATAAAGCACCCCAAAATCCGTAACGCCGTGTTGGATGCGCTGAAACTTTCGGTGACCGATCCTTCCGTCACCTGGTATGACGGCCGCCCGAGTTTTCTGACCGCTGAAGACCTGCCCGCCGTTGCCGTCTACCTGTCCGGTGCTGAACCCACGGGGGAAACTCTTGATGAAGATGAGTGGCGGGCGACGCTTCACGTGGAGGTATTTCTTAAGGCGGTGAGTCCTGACACGGATCTCGACCTGTGGATGGAACAAAACATTTACCCCGTTGTGGGTGACATTCCGGTGCTTTCAGACCTTATCGAAAACATCACGCCCGAAGGCTATGACTATCAGCGCGATGATGAAATGTCGACGTGGGGCTCCGCTGACCTGCGTTACACACTGACTTACTTAATGTGAGGAATTTATGACCACACAACTCGAACCGACCAAAGGCGCGGGCACCACCCTCTGGATTTACACCGGCAGCGGCGATCCCTACGCCAATCCGCTATCGGATCAGGACTGGACCCGGCTGGCGAAAATCAAGGAGCTGACGCCGGGAGAAATGACGGCGGAATCCTACGACGACACGTACCTCGATGATGCCGACGCCGACTGGAACGGCACGGCGCAGGGGGCCAAATCTTCCGGGGACACGTCGTTTACACTGGCCTGGAAGCCTGGCGAGAGCGGGCAGCAGGATCTGGTTAACTGGTTTTACGATGGCGCGGTGCGCGGGTACAAAATTCGGTATCCCAACACCGCTGTTGATGTCTTCCGTGGCTGGATCAGCAGCCTGGGCAAAGCGGTGCCGGTAAAAGAGGTGATCACCCGGACGGTGAAAATCACCAATACGGGCAAACCGGCGCTGGCCGAGAGCAATCAGGCCGCCGCGGTACCCGTGACCGGCGTTACCGTCACGCCGTCAACTACCAGCGTGGTGGTTGGACAAAATGCGGTGATCACTGTGGCGGTGCTTCCGGACGGCGCGACAAACGGCGCGTTTAATGTTGCGGCTGCCGATCCGACCGTCGCTACGCTGACGGTATCGGGTAATACCGTCACGGCGAAGGGCCTTAAAGCGGGCACGACGCAACTCATCGTGATGACCAATGACGGCCAGAAAGTGGCTATCTGCACACTGACCGTCACGGCGGCATAACGGAGCGAGCATGTTTTTAAAATCAGAACTGTTTGAGTTCAACGGGGCAAACGCCACGCTGTACGAGTTGTCGGCGCTGCAGCGCGTCGAACTGTTGCATTATCTGGCCGCGCAGGAAAAAGCGTTGCCCAACGATGAGCCTGACGAACAAATCCTGTCAGCCGCGCTGGTTGAACTGAATATCCGGGCGGGTGCGATGGTGGTGGCCATGTCCCTGTGGCACAGCGAGTCGCCGAAGCCGGATATTCACGACCTTCAGCAACAGGTGATGAGCACATGGCCGGTCGAGGCCATCGGGAAAGCGGATACCCAGGTCAAAGTGCTGTCGGGCATGATGGCAAATACTCAGACTACCGGACAGGATGCCCCTGAATCCGAAGTGTCCGAAGTATCCGACAGCCAAGGGGAAACAGCGGAAAAGCGCTAACCCGTGAAATGGACTTTGTCATGAAGCTGGCGCGTGAGTTCAGACGGCCTGACTGGCGCGCCATGCTTGCTGATATGTCCTCCAGCGATCTGGAGGAATGGCACCGATTTTACGAGTCCCATTACTTCGAAGATGCGCTGCTTGATGCACATTTCGCCGCGCTGAACCTCAATATTTTGTCGCTGGTATGCGGGGAAAACGATCTTAACGTGGGTCATTTCAGTCTGCTAACACCTCACGTCGTGGAAGAGCAGCCGGATCCCGATGATGAACAGTTAATGGCTATCGCAGAAGGTCTGTCAGGAGGAGTCCGCTATGGCCCAGCCAGTGGGTGATTTGGTCGTCAGCCTCGATGTTGATGCCGCAAAATTTAATGAACAGGTCAGTTATGTCCGCAAGCAATTTACCGGCTTAGGGGCGGACTCGACGAAAGCCGGGACGCAGGTTCAGCAGGCATTCTCTAAACAGGAGCTTGCTGCACAGCGTGCGGGTATTTCCATCGGGCAATATAAAGCGGCAATGCGGATGTTGCCTGCTCAGTTCACCGATATTGCCACCCAGCTGGCCGGCGGGCAAAGCCCCTGGCTGATCCTCCTTCAGCAGGGCGGCCAGATTAAAGATTCGTTTGGCGGGGTCGGAAACGTTGCCAAAATACTGCTGACATACATTACGCCGCTCAATGCGGCTATCGGCGTCGCTGCTGTCGTTTTTGGCAGCCTGGGCCTGGCGGTTTATAAAAGCCGTCAGGAGATTGCCGAAGCCAGCAAAATTATTCAGGAGTCCCTGGGTTTAAGTGGTAGTGCAGCGGAAAAGCTGGCGCAAAATATCCGGGCTATTGCCGATTCTTCTGGCGCGTCGATTAAAAGCGTTGCCGATCTCTTCATCACCACAAAAGATGGTGCTGACGAAGCCACGCGGAAAATGATTGCGGTCGGCTTCAGCTATCTGGATGCCAAAGCCAAGGTCAGTGAATACAAAGGTTCATCTGATTTTACCAACCTCAATGCCCAGATCGAAGCGCACCGGCTTAAGGTTCTCGGTATTCCTGATGCGTGGACGGATGCGGAAGAGGCAGTCAGAAACTATTATTCGGGGGTAAATTTAGGCAAGCAAAGCGTGGCATTGGGGGGTGCTATTGATCCCATTGTTGGCGTTCTTGAGCAGGCGAAGCAGTTAAGGGGGGACCTCACAAAAGCCACCATAGACGGGAACCTGGCAACACAAAAATCAGTGGAGTGGATAAATAAGGAATATCTGGCCACGGATGCTGTTGCAGGTGCTGAAGCTAAACTTAAAGAGGCGCGGGAACAGTCACGGAAAATTGCCTTTTCGGGTGATGCGACCGCTATCGCGAATGCGCAAAAACTCATTGCCCTGCGTGAGAAAGAAGTCGAGCAGGCAAAGAAACGGCAGGAACCCAAAAAACAGCGGGTCACCACTTCTGCGGGAGACCGGGCAGAAGACAGCGCGCAGGGGGACTTACTGAGTCTGCAGGCACAGCTTAAGGTGCTGCAGCAGCATACCAGCGTTAACGATGTTATCAGCCAGCAGCGCAAAGATTTGTGGCAAGCCGAAAATCAGTACGCCGTCCTTGAGCAGGCAGCCAGCAGCCGGCAGTTATCTGCACAGGAAAAATCCCTGCTGGCGCATAAGGATGAAACGCTGGAGTACAAGCGGCAACTGGCCGCACTGGGCGATAAGGTCGTTGCCCAGCAAAGACTTAATGCGCTTTCTGACCAGGCGGATAAATTTGCCCAGCAGCAGTCGGCAAAACGCGCCGCTCTGGATGCCCAGGCAGAGGGCGTATCCTCGCGTCAGGCAGATCGGGCGGCCACCCTGCAGCGTCTGCAGGAAGCCTATGCGTTTAACCCCTCTGCCCAGCAGCGCGTCCTGCAGGAACAACAGAAAACCTATGATGCAGAAGACGCCCTGCGGTCAAACTGGGTTGCGGGTGCGAAACAGGGCTGGGCGGAATACGCTGAATCTGCAACAGATGTTTTTACGTCCGTGCAGCAGGTGGCTCAGTCCGGGTTTAACGGGCTTACAGACCAGTTGAATAGTCTGGTCACTACCGGCAAGGCCAGTTTCAAAGACTTCACCTCATCCATTATTAAAATGATTGTTAACGTGATCGACCGTCTGCTGGTGGCCTACGCGATTCAGTCAGCTATGGGATGGGTAACGGGAAGCGTTTCTGGTGGCGGTAATGCAGGGACGGCAATCACCGGCGGCAGCTATAGTAACCTGCAGCTTGCTTATAACGGTGGTTACATCCGCGAATATGACGCGGGGGGTTACACCGGGCACGGCGGAAAGTATGAACCCAAAGGCATTGTTCACGGCGGGGAGTTTGTATTCACCAAGGAGGCGACCAGCCGTCTGGGCGTTGCAAATCTCTATCGTATGATGCGGGGTTATGCGACAGGGGGATATGTGGGCGGCGGCCAGACGCCAGTCGGCGCTGCAGCAAATATGAGCGCAGCAAGTCCTGTATTTCATAACACCATCATCCTTCAAAACGAGGGTACTGCCAGCGCTAAAACCTCTGGCAGTAACGATGAGATGAGTAAGGCGATGATGAATATGCTGGATCAGTTCTGTCAGAAAAACATCACCAATGCTTTGCGCCCCGGTGGCCAACTCTTCAATGCAATGAAAACCCGATAACCCCTTTATAGGTATCCCATGGCAATCGAAACTTTCACGTGGCCCACCCAGGTCGCAAGCCAACCTTCGACTGAATATAACCGGACGGTTAGAAAGGCTCAGTTTGGGGATGGCTACGCTCAGATTTCTGAGGAGGGTATTAATTCGGAAATGATTAAATTTCCCTATTCCTATCGCGGCCCGCTCGTGACCTCACTCGCCATCAGAGATTTTTGCCGCAACCATTGCAGCAAGGCCTTTATCTGGACACCGCCACACGGTGAGAAAGGGTTATATCGGGTAGCCGCTGATTCTATTCGTATGCAACCAAACGGAAAGTTGCAGGCAACCATCACAGCAACGTTCGAGCAGGCCTATTCTGCAACGGGGGGATAATGTCATTAAACAGTGATTATCAAAAACTCGAGCCGGGAAACACAGTCCGGCTTTTTGAGGTGGACGGTACCGCTTTTGGCACCGGTGAGGTCCTCAGATTTCACAATTACAATCTGGCTTACACCGAAGATGAAATTGCTGCGGCTAATCCCCTTAGTCCTATCAATTTGATAGAAACCACGCTGGATAATCGTGTGGCCTTCCAGCGCGCTGGCGCGGCCAGTTATATCGGTCAGGATGGTAAAATCTACCAGGCAGCGGCTAACCAGTGGCCGCTCGAACTTGGCGGCAGAACTGAGCCTGAACCAGCATCAACAAACTTGCTGACATATTCGAATGCCTGGGCAAATGCCGCATGGTTAAAAAGTAATGGCTCGGCAGTCAGCAACGCAGTGACTGCACCGGATGGCACGCAGAATGGGACTAAATGGATCCCCAACACCGTTAATAACACACACCCTATTTACAGAAGTTTTATCCCCTCTCCGAATACTGATTACAGCTTTTCTGTATTCATTAAGGATGCAGGATATGGATTCGCGACGATATCAATCGTGCAGGCCAGCAACTTAGTTCAACAAAATTTGGTCACGGTCGATCTGAATGCTGGCGTTATTTTGCGCGCTACAGATATGACGAGATGCTCGATTATTAAGCTGGCTGATGGGTGGGTAAGGGTCACGGTAACATCTACGACGGCGGCCACGATCAGTGGAGATATCCGACCTGCTGTCTATCCGATGGCCACATCCAGCACCACATTGATGACCGGGGATGGTGTGAAAGGAATAGCAGTTTGGGGAGCGCATTTTGAACAGAACAGCGCGCCGACGAGCTTAATTTACACATCAGGAACAATACAGACTCGGCCAGCAGCGACAGCCGTCATTCCGGCAAACGGAGCATCCGGCGTCAAGATAACTTATTCAACAGGCGAGACAGCCAGTCTGTCTTTCGGGTCCGCCGGTTCAATTGCGCTACCTGCAGCAACTAAGCCGTGGGGCACCCGTTATATCACCAAAATTGAATATATTGGTGGGACGCCGGTTTACGACGAATCAAAACTGCCTGCAAAATCCATCTGGTGGCAGGGCAATGAATATTCAGCCTGGCCGGTTCAGATTGAAGGCATTGAGGCTTCAACCAGCGGCAGCGGCGCACAGCCGAAACTGACTGTGGCGAATCTTGACGGGTCGATTACCGCGCTTTGTCTGGCTTACGATGACATGCTTCAGGCCGTGGTGACGATTCACGATACGCTGGCGCAATACCTCGACGCCCGAAACTTTGCTGGCGGGAATGCCACGGCGGACGCCACGCAGGAGAAGTTGCAGGTTTTCTACATCGACAGCAAGAGCATGGAAACCAACATCTCTGTTGAGTTCACGCTGAGCAGCCCGATGGATTTGCAGGGATTGATGATCCCGACGCGGCAGCTTCATTCTCTCTGCACCTGGTGCATCCGTGGCAAATACCGTTCAGGGGATGGCTGCGATTATGCCGGTACCAACTATTTCGATAAGCACGGTAATCCGGTTAGCGATCCCTCGCTCGACGTGTGCAACGGTACGCTGAACACGGGGTGCAAGCTTCGCTTCGGTGCAAACAACGAATTACCGTTCGGCGGCTTCCCGGGCACCTCTCTGATTAAGAGCTGATTATGCGTGATAAAACCCTGCAGGCTATTTTTGAACATGCCCGGCAGAGCTACCCGCACGAATGTTGTGGCGTGGTAGCGCAGAAAAGCCGGGTTGAGCGTTATTTTCCCTGTGCCAATCTGGCAGCCAATCCCACCGAAGATTTTCACCTCGATCCCGTGGGTTATGCTGACGCCGAAGACTGGGGAACGGTTATTTCCATCGTTCACAGTCACCCTGATGCAACGACACAGCCCAGCGAACTGGATAAAGCACAGTGCGATACAACCGAATTACCCTGGCACATTGTGAGCTGGCCGGAGGGGGATTTTCGTACCATTCAGCCGCGCGGTGAATTGCCCTTGCTCGAGCGACCGTTTGTGCTCGGGCACACCGATTGCTGGGGTTTGGTCATGAGCTATTACCGGCAGACACACGGCATTGAGCTGACCGATTATCGCGTTGATTATCCGTGGTGGGAGAATGACTATCCGGATAACTTTTATCAGGACTGCTGGTATGAATGTGGGTTTCGCGAATTCAGCGGGCCACCAGTGCCAGGTGATATGGTGATCATGCAGGTTCAGTCCAATAAGTGGAATCATGCGGGGATCCTGCTCGAAGGCAACATGCTACTGCACCACATGTACGGCATGCTCAGTAATCGAGTTCCTTACGGCGGATACTGGCAGGAACGAACTATGAAAATTGTAAGGCACAGAGATTTTTATCAATTCAGCAAGAGAGTTTTCTAGCTTCCAATTGCGTAAGTTAGGAATTAGGATTACTCCGAACTTAACTTATGGGATAGGGATATGAAGAAGTTGTTTGTGGTATTTGCAGTTTTAATTCTTGCGGGTTGTGCTCGGCCTCATGGACCTGCAGAAAAAATATTGGACCCAGAATTAGTCACTCCTAAAACTGGCGTTGCTCAAACTAAAGTTACTGTAACAAGAAACAAACAATTCATTGGTGGTGGCAGCGGGGGACTTTGTAAGTTCCTAGTATCAATTGACGACAAAGAGGTAGCGTTATTGCGTCAAAACCAATTTGTTACAGCTTATCTTAATAACGGGCCTCATAAATTAAAAGTAAGTAACGATTGCAATGTAATGTCTATGGGTATGCGTAAAACGTTAGATATTATTGGGGATGGACAAGACCAAGAATATATAGCGGAACAAGGTATATGGGGGCAGTACAGGATGTGGCGCGAAAAATAGCCAATATAATTAATATTAAATCGCCGAAAGGCGATTTTTTTATGGAGTAAATATGCAAGAATTAATGACTCGAATTGAACTCGGAGGTTCGCTCGGTAAAATTTTTGGTAAATCTCATTACCGACTTATTCGCACTGTTTCAGAAGCTGGAAGAGCGCTTAGTTGCACCATTCCTGGATTTGAAAGATATATGAATAACAGCAAAAAAAGAGGCATTACTTATGCTGTATTCAAAGGAAAGAAAAACATTGGTGAGGATGATTTAGGTTATCCGGTAACAGGTGATGCAATTCGTATTACACCTGTAATTATCGGCAGTAAACGAGCTGGGCTACTACAAACAATACTCGGTGCGGTACTGGTCGTTGTTGGAACATTAACATCTGCATATGGTGGTGGTGTGCTTATCGCTCCTGGTGTGGCTCTAATGGCTGGCGGCGTCATTCAAATGCTATCCCCGCAGACCGCCGGTCTCGCCAGTAAGCAGGATGCAGACAACCAGGCTTCCTATGCCTTCGGCAGCGTTACAAATACGGCCGCTCAGGGCTATCCTGTTCCGCTTCTTTACGGAAAGCGCCGGATTGGCGGCGCGATTATTTCCGCCGGTATTTATGTAGAAGACCAGCAATAATCTCATCCCCCAATCCTTACCTCTAAGGTCGCTTCGGCGGCCTTTTTTTATGGGCGCAATATGGCAACCGCAACCAAAATAAAAGGCCGCAAAGGTGGCAGTTCTTCATCACGCACGCCCGTAGAACAGCCAGATGATCTTCAATCCATCGCGAAGGCAAAACTGCTTATCGCTTTGGGCGAGGGGGAATTTGGCGGCGGCCTGACTGGGCAATCAATTTATCTGGATGGAACGCCGCTGCTTAACAGTGACGGTTCAAGCAATTTCAGCGGGGTGGCGTGGGAGTTCCGCGCCGGGACGCAGGCGCAATCCTACATTCAGGGATTGCCGGGTACTGAGAACGAAATTAGCGTCGGCACTGAGGTGAAAAGCACAGTTGCCTGGACGCATACTTTTACTAATACCCAACTCTCAGCTATTCGCCTGCGGCTAAAATGGCCGTCTTTATTTAAGCAAGAAGATGACGGTGATCTGGTTGGGTATTCGATCAATTACACCATCGAATTGCAAACCGACGGCGGAGCATTTCAGACGGTAATCAACACAGCAGTTACTGGCAAAACCACGTCAGGATACGAGCGCAGCCATCGCGTTGACCTTCCACCGGCTGGCACCACCTGGACAATTCGTCTGCGCAAGATTACTGCAGATGCGAACAGCGCAAAGATTGGCGATGCAATGACGATCCAGAGCTACACGGAAGTCATCGATGCAAAACTGAGGTATCCGAACACCGCACTGCTGTATATCGAATTCGATTCCAGTCAATTCAATGGCTCCATCCCGCAAATTTCATGCGAGCCACAGGGCCGCGTTATTCGCGTGCCTGATACTTATGATCCGGTAACACGAACTTATAGCGGTACATGGACCGGTGCTTTCAAGTGGGCATGGTCAGATAACCCGGCGTGGGTTTTCTATGACCTTGTGGTCACTGACCGTTTTGGCCTAGGTAACCGGCTTACCGCGGAGAACATCGACAAATGGGAACTTTACCAGGTCGCACAATATTGCGATCAGATGGTTCCAGATGGAAAAGGCGGTAACGGCACAGAGCCGCGTTATATCTGCAACGTTTACGTACAAAGTCGAAACGACGCATATACGGTTTTGAGAGACTTTGCGGCGATTTTCCGCGGCATGACGTACTGGGGCGGGGATCAGATAGTTGCCTTGGCTGACATGCCGCGTGATATCGATTACAGCTATACCCGCGCGAACGTCATCGATGGCCAGTTCAGTTACTCGAGCAGCACGACCAAGACCCGTTACACAACGGCCCTTGTGTCATGGTCTGATCCGGACAATGCCTATGCTGATGCTATGGAGCCAGTTTTCGAGCAGGATCTGGTTACGCGCTACGGGTTCAACCAACTTGAACTGACGGCTATTGGCTGTACCCGTCAGTCAGAAGCGAACAGGAAAGGGCGCTGGGGTATCCTTACGAATAACAAAGACCGGGTGATAACTTTTGGTGTCGGGCTGGATGGCATGATCCCGCAGCCGGGTTACATCATTG
>NZ_JBFUHK010000063.1:0-20175 GCF_056402435.1 Rahnella sp. P4_A8
GTTTTACACTTATCTGAACGGTAAAGAACTTCCATTGGTAAAAGAACGGTATCTGCCGGAAGCGTGAAGACCACGTCGATCCACTTTGCATTCTGAGGTGGAGACAGAGTGCGGTCGGGAGTGTTATCACAGCCATAAAGCAGCACGATAAAGGATATAACCGCATAATTCTTATTTAAAAAATTCAACTTCTTCCTCCTTGAATATGTAAAACGAAAGAATCCCTTTCTATTTCATCGATAGTAGCTTTTCATAATCAGGCTTTATCTTGCGTACATGCTCAATGCTTCCATTGGGATAAGTGATCATCATCCCGACTCCACGTTCTTCATCACCCTGTAGTAATACTTCTTTCTGAGAGTGTAATATCGGTTCAATGGCTATTTTCTGAGTATCTTGAAGTTTGTAACGTCGGCTCCATCTGTCATAATTTGTATCACCACCAAACATCTCAATAGATRTTTGATTGAACATTTGATTTATAATAACCATAGGRAAAAAATCTGTTTTCAATTCAAGATTTCCACTGGTAATTTGTGCTTCACCGGTGGCGTAACCATCACTAAAGCCATAATCATCAAAATCAAAAATATAATTAGTAGTAATTATTTTCTTCCCTTGTACTAGAGGATTGTCATTGGAAAATTTAAAGCTGACTTTAATGGAATTAAGCTGCCACTGACATGGCCCGCCGCCATCAATGGCAATCCGCTGCTGTCTGATATCACTGTTTTCCTGCGGGGGGAATGCCTGCATAAAACCGTTATATCCGCGAATTTCGTAGGCTTCATTACTCGAGTTGTAGCTTTTAGTCTTGCACCGTTCAGAACGGTAAAGCATTTGCAATGGCAATAGTGTAATGCCTTCAGGAACCCTGACGACTATGGTCACGCGCCGGGCATTTTCCGGCGGTGACAACGTCTGGTCTGTTTTGCCATAACAGGCGGAAAGCAAAAATACTGTCGGCATCAACAGGGCTGTTTTATTTAGAAAATTCAACTTCTTCCTCCGTAACTGCAGCAAAACGTAGCAGGGCATTTTTGCCCACATCTTCTGAGCGGGTGCGGGTTAGTGCCACCGGCAACATATCCTGAAGCGCTATAAATTCCTGGTTTCGCTGTACTTCATCCTGATTAGCACTTCCTTTGGCAGTTGCTTCAATCTCCTGCCTGAACTCAGCCCGCTTCTCCTTCCGGTCCATCTCAAGATCCGGATTTGCCAGCTCAAGTACCTGATTATGGATATAAGGCAGGTAGCGGTGTGCCATAGAATGGCTGGAAGGGTTACTCAAAAGTCCGTCCAGTTCGGGATTAGTGTTTCTGGGGAAGGTTTTTCTCAGGTTAACGGTATCCAGACACCCGATAAACTTCGCCTGATGCTCGCCGGTGGCATTAAGGCATTCTTCATTCAGTGAGGGCACCAGAAAGAGTTTCACCGACTGCTTATGGCAGGTGCTCACCACGCCGGGTGCCGGATTATCGCTGCCTCCGCCGCCTATCCACGGAACGTTCTGATGACGGGATTGCATCACGCACTGCTGAGCCTGGAAAAATATCACTGTATTGCCGTGATGCCAGTAGGGATCTTTTTTATCGGAAATTCCTGTGGACTGAAAAGCCAGGTCGCGAACAGCCACTCCCAAACCGGTAAGTGTTGTCACCGACCAGTCGAAGCCGAGTTTGTCGCCCAGTGGCCCCCATTTCTCATAGAAAATATTGTCTACATCGGCATCGGGAGGAATTTGGGTGACTGAATCGTTATCATTGACGTGGCGGTAATGAGTTACAGCGTCCAGTCCGAGCACTGCTGCGCGAGTGAAGGTGCGTGGCATACCGAAAGTATACAGAATAGGGCGGCTGTTCTTCATCTCGGCAGCATAGGTTAAGGCCAGCGCACCGCCCAGACTGTGACCACAGATGAAAAGTTTTTTCGTGCCTCTCCCTTCATTTAGAGAAGTGATTACGTTCTGAAATCTAAGCTCGAATCTTTGTTTTGCTAGCTGGTAGGCTTTCAAAAAACCGCCGTGTATGTGACCCACGCCACCAAGCTCAGGCTGGCATTTTTTGGGCGCAAAGGAGATATCTGTCAGAGCGTTTAACAAACTGTCCGTACCGCACCACGCAACGATAATGTGAGTATCACACTCAACTGTAAAAAGCCTGGTGTCACCCTCAGGATTTAACCCCTCACCCGTATTCAGATACACAGGTGCAAGATAACGTTCCCGGAAGGGGACATCTACGGCCAGCGTGTGGTAATAAGACGGGAATTCGGCAAACTGCGGGATTGCAGACAGATCCTGACATTTATTCCGGAAGAAATAATCAATGGTATTGTTCTTCGCTTCAGCCGAATAGGCGAGGTCAGCCATAATGCCGAGGTTTAGGCTGTTGGCAAGATCAAACGCGGTGGTGTCATGCAGTGCCAGCACCCACGCCCGGAACGGGCAGATTTCAATGACGTGCCGCTGCTTTAGCGCCTGACACGCTATCTCTGTGCCTTTCAGCGAACGCCCTTGCTGAAAATGAAACTCCGGTGGCTCCTTCTCCTCCCAGCCTTCAATGTGAGGCAACTGATCGCAAAGTTCACCGATGGTCACGTAATGGTGGATATGTCCTGCGGCCTCGGCTTTTTCCTGTACGTCAGATCGCCAGCTTTTATCTCGCGTTTCCCGACGAAAGACATTTTTGCTCACCGGCTGGCTGTTAGGATTGCGCCGAAGTCCCAGCGGGCGCTGCTCCATTTCGTCGGCCAGCTGCTGTGCGTCTGCTTTTACGTCGACCGTTATCCAGGACAAATCGTCGAACCTGACCAGTCCCTGGCTGTCTGTCACTCCGGCAGGGGGATTAGGTGGTGGTGTGGGATCGTAGTGGTGATTACTATATTTTTTCCACATCGCGACGTCTTGCGCGGATGCCAGCGGATGGTATTCCAGTGTGACCTTCAGTCCGGTAACGGGGAGATTATTCTCATCGACAAATTGCAGTTCCAGCCAGAATCTGGGGGTTTCACCACGGCAGTAAACAACCTTACCTTTGGGTGCAACACTGGTGATAACGCTGTTGTCTCCGATGATTTCCATGCCAATTCCTTTTGGTTAGTAAGGGTAATGGTTGCATCATACTCGTCACTCTCCTTAACCCAAATTATTTGTTTAGTATGTTTTAACATTGCTGTCGTGAAGACAGGAACATCATTAAAGGTATCTGTGGGTTACGTTCAACAAAAAAGCCCGCCGGTCTGCACCAGCGGGCTTTGTCATTGACTGCGAAATCTTACTTCTGATCAGGCAGCGCGTAGGCGATCACGTAGTCGCCGCGTTCTGCGGACTGACGTGCGCCACCGGCGCTGATGATGATGTACTGTTTACCGGTTTTCGGTGAAACGTAGGTCATCGGGCCGGACTGGCTGCCGACCGGCAGACGGGATTTCCAGATTTCTTTACCGTTTGCGGTATCGAACGCGCGCAGATAGAAATCCTGCGTACCGGCGAAGAACAGCAGGCCGGATTGCGTTGACAGGCTCGCGCCCAGCGTTGGCATACCGACTTCCATTGGCATGCGCATTTTGATGCCCAGCGGACCGGTGTCTTTCACCGTACCGACCGGCACCTGCCAGACGATTTTGCCGGTTTTCAGGTTCACCGCAGACATGGTACCGAACGGTGGTTTCTGGCAAGGAATGCCCAGCGGAGACAGGAAACGCTCGCGGACTGCGCCATAAGGTGTGCCGTCCATCGGTACCAACCCCATCTCGATGCCGCTCGCGCCGGTCGGAACCTGGGCACGCGGAACCATGTAGTTCGCCAGACCCAGACGCATATCATTCACGAACATGATGGCGTTGTTCGGGTCAACCGAGACGCTGCCCCAGTTCATGCCGCCCAGAGAACCCGGGAATTGCAGGGAACGATCCAGACCCGGAGGCGTGTATACGCCCTGGTGACGCATGCCTTTAAACTCGATGCGGCACAGCAGCTGATCCATTGGTGTCGCGCCCCACATATCAGACTCTTTCAGCGTCTGGTTGCCGATGTTTGGCATACCGACAGAGAAAGGCTGCGTTTTGGAGTAGCGTTCGCCAGGGACATTACCCTGCGGTACTTCGCGGTTTTCCACTTTGGCGACCGGCTGGCCGGTTTCGCGGTTCAGCATGAAGATCATGCCTTGTTTGGAGGTCTGCACCAGAACCGGCGTGCTGCCACCTTTCCCGTCCGGCAGGTCATACAGCAGCGGCTGAGACGGCAGGTCGAAGTCCCACAGATCGTGATGGGTGGTCTGGAAGGTCCAGCGGACTTTACCGGTGGCCACATCTACCGCAACAACAGAAGAACTGTATTTGTCATCCAGCTCGGTACGCGTGCCGCCGAAGAAGTCTGGCGTCGCGTTACCGGTAGGCATGTAAATCAGACCCAGTTTTGGATCGTAGGACATGGCCGACCAGACGTTTGGCGTACCACGGGTATAAGTCTGACCTTCCGGTGGCAGTTTGGTGATGTTCGGATTACCCGGATCCCATGCCCACACCAGTGCGCCGGTGTGCACGTCGAATGCACGCACTACGCCCGGAGGTTCGCCGGTGGAGAAGTTATCCGCTACGCGACCACCGACAACCACTACGTTACCCGCGACCAGCGGGGTAGAGGTTTGCTGGTAGTAGCCAGGTTTCACTTCGCCCATGCCGACTTTCAGATCCACCACGCCGTTGTCACCGAAATCAGCGCAAGGCTTGCCGGTGTCGGCGTTGATGGCGATCAGACGGGCATCAATGGTTGGCAGGAACAGACGACGTTCACAGGTAGCGCTGACGGTACCGCCGGTAGCCGCAGGCGTTTGCGGAGCGTTAGTGGCTGGCGCGGCAGCTTCTGAGGCTGCGTTCGGGCTTGCCGGCTCAGCAGCAGGTACGGCGGCAGGTTGTGCTGCGGGTGCCTGTGGCGCGGCGCTGTTCTCGTAATAGCCCAGCCCGCGGCAACGCTGCCAGTTAGGTGCGGTGGAGTTGGAATCGTAAGACCACAGCTTTTTACCGTCATCCACATTCAGGGCGATCACTTTGCTGTAAGCGGTACACACAAACAGCTTGTCACCGATTTGCAGCGGCGTGTTCTGGTCTTCAGCGCCGGAGCCGTTGCTCTGTGGGATATCACCGGTATGGGCAATCCACGCAACCTGAAGTTTATCCACGTTGGTTTTGTTGATCTGATCCAGTGCAGCAAAACGGTCGCCAGCGGTAGTGTTACCCCAGTTTTCCCAGTTCTTCTGCTCTGCACCTTTATCTACCGGTTTCACCGGCACCTGATCGCTGTCGGCGCTGATGATTGGCGTCGGCACGAAGGTATTACCGAATGCGGCAATCAGCGCAACGGCCAGAACAGCCGCCAGCGAGAAGCCTGGCCCTTTACGCACCACCAGGCCCGCGCGTGCCTGAAGCAACGGATAGGCCAGTGCCACCAGGAAAGCCAGCACGCCGAAAGTGAACAGGCGGGAGAACAGCGGCCAGAACGTGAAGCCCGCGTCCCAGACAGCCCAGATAATAGAAAGCACAAAGGCCACGGCATACAGCCATGCGCCTGACGGCTTACCTTTAAAAATCAAAACGGCGGAAACGATGAGCGCCAGACCCATCAGCAGGAAGTAAACGCTTCCTCCTAATGTGGCCAGGTACGCACCACCGATACCGAGTGTCAGGCCGATGACGACCATCAGCGCACTCAGTAACCAGAGGAGCCACGTCCACTTGTTATTTGTTGTTGGCATGATTTATCTCACTGCATTGGTTTGTAGAAAATAGGTTGTAGAGAACTGTTGATGAAAAGCTGGTACCACTTAATGACCACCCGTTATTAAATGAACCAAATAGAACAATTTCGCGCAAAGAGTAATACTTCTCATCGAGGTTGTGAATGTGTAACGAAGAGTTTGAAATTAGGTAAATTATTATAGATTAGATTATTATTTATGCAGGTAAATTTTATTCATTGATTTTAAAGAATAAAATAAAGTGTTTTATTCGTTATTTTGATAACTGAAGTATTTGATATACGTTTTTCATCTAATTAAACGTACCAGCCGTCCGCAGACTTCTCACCATAAAGGGGAGAAGGGGAACACGTTGGACTCACTGGTACGATTTTGGCGAACCTGACGGGGAGTTTTACAAATAGCCTTCAATTAATGTCTTCATTTCTTTGGTGATATGTTCCACCAGACGGCTTTTCGGGATCTGCGGCGGGAAAACGGCGAGATAGGCGATGCTGATATCTGGCGTAAACGGCTTAAGCACGATATCGCTTTTGTGGCTGCGCGCCGTGATGAAATCCACCACACCGATACCCAGATTATTCCCCGCCATCACACAACAATTGTTCAGCGACGTTTCAATCGGGTTATTCATATATAAGTCGAGGCGGCTCATCACCTGATCGAGCTGTTCACGCAGCGGCGTTTTGCGCCCGGGTATAATAGGGCGGTAACGCGTCAGATCCATCGCGGTGACGACATTCTGTTTGGCCAGCGGGTGACGTGGTGACATCACGGCAACGGCATTGGCCCGCGCCAGCATTTCCGCTTCCAGCCCCTTCACATCCGGCTTACCGAAAATGAACCCGACGTCGTACTGATTGCTGGTCACCACATCGGTGATGTGCGTCGTGCTTTCGATATCCAGAAACAGCGAGATATCGTCAATACTCTCAATCAGCGGCGGCAAAATGTGTTCGACGCACAGCGCGGAAAGCGCCGCAACCGTGCCAATGCGCAAAACGCTGCCTTTTGAATGACGTATTTCGTCGGCGATACGTGAAATATGTTCAAGTCCGAGATACAAACGCTCGACTTCACGATACAACTTGATGGCATCGTCGCGCGGGATCAACCCGCGTCCGTCGCGGTCAAACAGCTTCAGATCAACCGCATATTCGAAATCGCGGATCAAGCGGCTGACCGCAGGCTGCGTAATGTTCATCATATTGGCGGCGGCGGTCATGCCACCGGTAAGGATCACCTTGTGAAAAGCTTCTACCTGTCTGGGATTAATTTTCATATGCATCCTCAAGATCCATAACATTTGTTTATGGATGTAACACAAAATACAATTTTCAATTCAGAAGTCCACCCCCTAGACTCCAGTTTACGATCTGATACACATTGCCTGAAAATCTAAAATAATTAAGGGTTAAATGAATGAGAAAGTCCGTTTTGGCAGGAGTGCTTTCCTCAGCACTGGCCACGCTTTTTGCTTTACAGACCGTACAGGCTGCTGATCTTAATATCGGCCTTGCCGCATCAACCACGTCTATGGATCCGCAGTTTTACGTCGGCGGTGCCAACAGTGCGATGGCACGCAACATATTCGACGGCCTGGTGAATCAGGACGAAAAACAACACATAACGCCAGCGCTTGCAGTGTCATGGAAAGTCATCAACGACACCACCTGGGAATTTGCCCTGCGTCCCGGTGTGAAATTCCACGATGGCAGCGATTTCACTGCCAAAGATGTGATTGCCAGCGTGAAACGCGTGGCGTTGGCCTCAAAAAACAGCCCGAGCGCCTATACGCCGTACGTCAACGATATCGCTGACGTCACCGAAGTGAATCCTTTAACGGTGAGAATTGTCACCAAAGCGCCAACACCATTATTACTTAACAACTTAAGCCGTGTTGCTATTTTACCGGCCCGGCTTGAGACGGTCGGATCGCAAACCCTTAATGAAGGGAAAGATGTCATCGGTACCGGCCCGTTCAAATTTGTCAGCTGGACACCGGACGATAACGTCGTGCTGGCGCGTAACGATCAGTACTGGGGCGGAAAAGCGCAGTGGGATAACGTCACCTTGCGCGTGTTCAAAAACCCGAGTGCCCGCGTGGCGGCAATGCGTTCAGGCGACGTTGATATGATTGAAAGCGTGCCGACGGCAGACGGGCGGGATCTGGGCAAACAAGCCAGTCTGCATCTGGAATCTGTCGCCGGTAACCGTATTTTGTATTTACATCCGGATCAGGATCGCGATGTGTCGCCATTCGCCAAAGGGCCGGATGGCAGCAATCCGCTGAAAAAACGCGAAGTGCGTGAGGCGATGTCGCTGGCGATAAACCGTCAGGCGATTGTGGATCGCATCATGGACGGGCAGGGCGTTCCGGCGTCGCAGCTGGTGCCGAAAGGTTACTTCGGCTATACGCCGTCGATTGCCGCACCGGTTTACGATCCGGTGAAAGCGAAACAATTGCTGGCGCAGGCCGGTTATCCGGATGGTTTTACGCTGACGTTCCATGCATCGAATGACCGTTATCCGAACGATTCTAAAATTGCGCAGGCGCTCGGCCAGATGTTCAGCCGCGTTGGCATTAAAACTGACGTCGTGACCATGCCGGGCAGCGTGTATTTCTCCCGTGCATCCAAACGCGATTTCAGCCTGATTATGGGCGGTGCGGCGATTGAAACCGGTGAAGCCTCCGGTGTGCTGGGGCCATTGCTCGAAACCTTCGGGCCGAACGGCGGACAAGGCAATCGCGGGCGTTACTCGAACCCTGAATTTGATAAAACACTGCTGCAGGCGCGGGAAACTCTCGACGATGGCCAGCGTGAAAAGTTACTGCAACACGCCACAGAGATTGCGATGAAAGACGAAGGCACCATTCCGTTGCTGTTCCTTTCATACACCTGGGCGATGAAAACACCTTATACCTACGTTGGTCGCTCAGATGGCTATACGTTGCCGTACTTTGTCCATAAGAAACAGTAAGTAAACGCAAAGTGCATACCAAACCCAGGCGGGAATACAGCACCAACACCAGGGCTGTACTAAGGTAGTAGTTTACTAAAAGAGAGAGAAGCTATGACTTCTTTTAGCGGTGTGTATCCCTATCTGGTTTCGCCGGTCACTGATGGCGGCCAGATAGACAAACCAGTGTTAACAGCGCTGGTCGAACACCTGATAAACAGCGGGGTGCATGGTCTGACGCCGCTCGGCAGTACAGGTGAATTCGCTTATCTCAATGCAGAACAACGCACGGAGATAGTGAAAATTGTCGTTGAAGCCGCTCGAGGCCGCGTTCCGGTTATTGCCGGTGTCGCAGCCACCACCATTCAGGACGCCGTAGCGCAAACCGCTCGCTACGTCGCGCTGGGTGTCGACGGTATTCTGGCGATCCTCGAGGCCTATTTCCCGGTGCCCGAACAGGGCGTCGAGGATTATTTTCGTGCCATCGCGACCGCAGCCGGAAAGCTGCCGGTTGTGCTGTATACCAATCCGCAGTTCCAGCGTTCTGATCTCAGCCTGCCTGTCATCGAGCGGCTCAGTCACGTGGAAAATATCAACTATATTAAAGATGCCTCGACCAATACCGGCCGGTTGTTGTCGATTATCGAACGCACGCAGGGGCGGATGCAGGTATTTGCCGCATCGGCACACATTCCTGCCTGCGTGATGCTGATTGGCGGCGTGGGCTGGATGGCCGGTCCGGCCTGTATTGTGCCGAAGCAAAGTCTGGCGCTGTATGAGGCCGCGAAGCAGGGCGACTGGAAAAAGGCGATGGAGTTGCAGCGTCCGCTGTGGCGTATCAATGAAATCTTCGCCAAATATTCTATCGCCGGTTGTATTAAAGCCGCGCTGCAATTGCAGGGTTTTGAGGTCGGCGATCCGTTGCCGCCGCAGGTGCCATTAAATCAGGCCGCGCGTCAGGAAATCGCTGACGTTTTACGTTCCGTGGGGGCGCTGTGAAAACCCTGCCGGTGATCATTGACTGCGATCCGGGCATTGACGACGCCATTGCACTGCTCAGCGCGTTCGTCGCGCCGCAACTGAACATTCTCGGCATTTGCACCGTGTGTGGCAATCAGCCGCTGGCGAATACCACACGTAATGCGCTGCAAATTACCGAGCTGGGTTACCGGCTTGATATCCCGGTGTTTGCCGGTTGTCATCAGCCGCTGCTGCGCGCGCCGATCCACGGCCAGTTTCACGGCGAAAATGGTCTGGGTAATACCACCTTTCCCGCGCCACAGAAACAGGCTGACGCCGTTCATGCCGTTAACTTTCTGATCAGCCGCTGTGAGCAGGCGATTGAACATAATCAGCCACTGACGCTGTGCGTGCTCGGGCCACTGACCAATCTGGCAACGGCGCTGCGCATGAAACCTGGGATCACTGAGGGTATTGGTCGCGTGGTGCTGATGGGCGGTGCGTATCGCGAAGCCGGTAACCGCACCATGACCTCTGAATTCAATATGCTCGCCGATCCTCATGCCGCGCATATTGTGTTTTCCTCGGATCTGAACATTACGGTTTTACCGCTCGATGCCACGCATCAGGTGATTCTGACGCCGGAACATGTGGCGAAATTTATCAAAGTCTCCGGGCGGATCTCCGTTCAGTTGGGCGAATTAATGGCGTTCTGGGATCGCAACGACGTGCGCCGTTACGGTTCACGCGGCGGGCCGTTACACGATCCGCTGGTGATTGCTTACGTACTGGCGCCGGAACTGTTCAGCACCGAAAAAGCGCGGGTGTTTGTCGAACACGACAGCGAGTTGTGTATGGGGCAAACCGTCGCTGACTGGTATGGCAAGTCGGGACTGACACCCAACGTTGATATCGTCACGCACGCAGAGGCCGACAAAGTCTTCGCGCTGTTTTACGAACTGCTTTCACGTTATGCCGGGAAATAAAATTATGAGCCAGCGCATCATTATCGATACCGATCCTGGCGTGGATGACGCCATCGCGTTGTGGCTGGCGCTGGCCTCGCCGGAACTGGATGTGCTTGGTGTGACCGTTGTCGCTGGCAACGTGGCGCTGCAAGACACCGTGCGCAATGCCTGCAAAATTGTCGCGTTGTCTGGCAGAACCGCTACGCCCGTTTATGCCGGCGCACCCGGTCCGCTGGTGCGTGAACAGGTTTATGGCAAATACGCACACATTGGCGCGTTCAAAAATGAACTGGTGCCAGACACGGAACTGCAACCGCAGGCCGGACACGCGGTGGATTTTCTGGTGCGGACATTACGACAGGCCGCCGGAGAGAACTCACCGATCACCTTGTGCGTCATCGGTCCGATGACCAATATTGCGCTGGCGCTGGGAATGCACCCGGACGTCGCGCGTGGCATTAAACAGATCGTCACCATGAGCTGCGCCTTTACCGCCCTCGGCCATCGCGTGCCGTGGGCTGAATTTAACGTCTATGCCGATCCGCATGCCGCCGAAAAAGTGTTTAACAGCGGCGTGCCATTGATCATCATGCCGCTAGATATGACTTTTCAGGCGCTGATCAGCGCAGATGATATTGAAGCATTAAAACAGGATGGCGGCCTGCCGGGCGAATCTACTTCTGCTTTACTTAATGCGTTTGACCGCAGTGATCTCAACCGGTTTGGCCGCGAAGGCGGGCCGGTGCATGACGCCACCACCGTCGCGTGGTTGTTGCAGCCAGGCCTGTTTGAAGGCCAGCTCGCGCGCGTGGGCGTAGCGGTTTCCGGTACTACAGCCGGATATACCTACGCGGATTTCTGGAACAAACTGTCGACGCCGCCTAACGCCACGGTCATGCAGAAAGTGGATGAATACGGCTTTTTCAGTCTGCTGCGCCGTGTTTTCTCGCGATACGGCAGCCGCGATGGCGACGCAAACGCATGAGCCGTTACCTGCTCGGGCGTTTCGGGCAAACGTTGCTGACGCTGCTGGTGATGTCGTTGCTGGTTTTCGGCGGCGTGTATCTGGTCGGCAATCCGGTTGACCTGCTGCTCAGCACGACCGCGACGCCTGCTGAACGCCTGAGTGTGATCCAGTCTTTTGGCCTCGATAAACCGGTGTGGGAGCAGTATGGCCTGTTCGTGGTCAATGCCCTGCATGGCGATATGGGTAACTCCTTCATCTACAATCAGCCCGCGCTGCACCTGATTTTCCAGCGTATGCCCGCCACGCTTGAACTGGCGCTGGTGGCGTTTATGCTGGCGCTGGTGATTGGCATTCCGCTCGGCGTATACGCCGGTCTGCGCCCTGACGGCTGGTTATCGAAGTCGATCATGACCGTCTCAATTTTAGGCTTCAGCCTGCCGACGTTCTGGATTGGCCTGATGATGATCATGCTGTTCAGCGTCAAACTCGGCGTGCTTCCGGCCTCCGGGCGCGGTGCCACGGTAGACATTTTCGGCGTCCCCGTCAGTCTGTTTACCGCCGACGGTCTCGCGCATCTGATCCTGCCCGCCCTGAATCTGGCGCTGTTTAAAATCTCGCTGATTATCCGTCTGACCCGCGCGGGTGTGCTCGAATGCCTGCAACAGGACTTCATCCGTTTCGCCCGCGCCAAGGGTTTATCGGAAAGCCGCATCGTGCTGGTTCACGTATTGAAAAACACCCTGATCCCGCTGATTACCGTCATCGGCCTTGAGCTGGGCTCGCTGATTGCTTTCGCAGTAGTCACTGAAACCATTTACGCCTGGCCGGGGATGGGCAAGCTGATCATCGATTCTATCGCCGTACTCGACCGGCCGGTGATCCTGGCGTATCTGATGATCACCGTGGTGATGTTCAGCCTGATTAATCTGCTGGTGGATGTGCTGTATGTGCTGGTGGATCCGCGCGTCCGGCTGGGGGGCGAAAACTGATGGCGTCTGATTCCGTACATTCGCGCAGCGCTGTTCAGGGCAAACCGCATTCCGCGTTTTACCACACCGTGCGTGCGCTGCTGCGCAACAAATTCTCCTTATGCGGTCTGATCATTTTAGGTATCGCCATTGTGCTGGCGGTGCTGGCGCCGTGGATCTCGCCACAAAATCCGTACGATTTATCGCAGCTCGACATCATGGATGGCCGCCTGAAACCGGGCACCACCAGTATGAGTGGCATGATTTACTGGCTGGGCACCGACGATCAGGGGCGCGATTTGCTGAGCGCGATTTTGTACGGCACGCGAACCAGTCTGCTGGTGGGTGTCTCCAGCGCGATGATTGCGCTGACCATTGGCGCAGCACTGGGGCTGATCAGCGCTTACGTTGGCGGCAAAACGGACGCACTGATCATGCGTATTGTCGATATCCAGCTCAGCTTCCCGCCGATCCTGATTGCGCTGATTTTGCTGGCGGCACTCGGGCAGGGTGTCGATAAAATCATACTGGCGCTGGTGGTCACGCAATGGGCGTATTACGCACGCGCCATTCGCGGCTCGGCGCTGCTCGAACGCCGCCGCAGCTACGTGGACGCTGCGCGCAGCATGGCGCTTTCCAGTCCGCGCATTCTGTTCCGCCATATTCTGCCCAACTGCCTGCCGCCGCTGATTGTGGTGGCGACCATGCGTATTGCTTACGCCATTATGCTCGAAGCCACGCTGTCGTTTCTTGGCATCGGTTTGCCGGTGACCGAGCCTTCGCTCGGCCTGCTGATTGCCAACGGTTTTGATTACCTGATGTCCGGCGATTACTGGATAAGCTTCTTCCCCGGCGTCACGCTGCTGGTACTGATCGTCGCCATCAACTTAGTGGGTGACGCCCTGCGCGATATCCTCAACCCGCGGAATAAAGATTGATGATGCAACCCCCGGTTTTACAGGTCGATAAACTGAATACCGCGTTTTCCGTGGGCGGCGAATGGCTGAATGTGGTGCGGGACCTTTCGTTCTCGATTGGCCCGAAAGAAACGCTGGCGCTGGTGGGCGAATCCGGTTCGGGTAAAAGTGTGACGGCGATGTCCGTCATGCGTTTGCTGGATGAAAAGCAGACCCGTTATTCCGGCAACATCCGGTTTGACGGTCAGGATTTACTGAGTCTCAACCGTTCGCAGATGCAAAGCATTCGCGGCAACCGCATCGGCATGATTTTTCAGGAGCCGATGACCAGCCTGAATCCGGTGCTGAAAATCGGCGTGCAAATCACCGAAGTGCTCAAACGCCATCGCGGCATGGACGATAAAACCGCGCGCGCCGAAGCCGTCCGGTTGCTGGAGAAAGTACGTATTCCGGCGGCCACCGCACGACTCAATGAATATCCGCTGAGTTTTTCCGGCGGCATGCGTCAGCGCGTGGTGATTGCTATCGCGCTGGCCTGTAATCCGCGTTTGCTGATTGCGGATGAACCGACAACGGCACTGGATGTCACCATTCAGGCGCAAATTCTGGCGCTGATCAAATCCTTGCAGGAAGAAGAGGGCATGTCCGTGCTGTTCATCACCCATGATATGGGCGTGGTGGCGGAAGTGGCGGATCGCACGCTGGTGATGCACCGTGGCGAAGCCGTGGAACAGGCAACCACGCGGGAAATCTTCCATCATCCCACACATCCTTATACGCGCGCGCTGCTGTCGGCGGTGCCGCGACTGGGCGCGATGAACGGCGTGGCGCTGCCGAAACGCTTCCCGCTGACCGACAGCCAAACCGGCGAAGTGCTGCCGGTGGCGGAGTCTGTCGATACGCTGCGCACCGGTCAGCCGGTGCTGGAGGTTAAAAATCTGGTGACGCGCTTTGATGTCAGATCCGGTCTGCTGCGCCGTGTTTCTGCCCGTGTGCATGCGGTGGAGGATCTGTCATTCAGCCTGCAACCGGGCGAAACGCTGTCACTGGTGGGGGAATCCGGCTGCGGGAAATCCACCACCGGACGCACGATTTTACGTCTCACTGAAGCGACTTCCGGTGATGTGCTGATCCGCGGGCAGGATATCCGCCGGGCTGACAGCGCACGGCTGGCGGATATCCGCACCCAGGCGCAGATGATTTTTCAGGATCCGTATGAAAGCCTGAACCCGAGAATGCGCATTGGTCAGGCGATTGCCGAACCGATGATAAGCCTCGGCTTGCATGATGCCGCCAGCGCCAGCATTCGCGTGGCGCAACTGCTGGAACAGGTCGGCTTGCAAAGCAATATGGCGACGCGCTTTCCGCACCAGTTTTCCGGCGGTCAGCGGCAGCGCATCTGTATTGCCCGCGCACTGGCGCTGGAGCCGAAAATGATCATCGCTGATGAAGCCGTGTCGGCGCTGGATGTGTCAGTCAAAGCGCAGGTGATTAATCTGATGCTCGATCTGCAACAGGAACTCGGGCTGGCGTATCTGTTTATTTCGCACGATATGGCGGTGGTCGAGCGCATCAGTCACCGTGTGGCGGTGATGTATCTGGGCGAAATCGTCGAAATCGGTTCGCGTGCCGATATCTTCGAAAACCCGCAACACGCCTATACCCGCAAACTGCTGGCCGCCGTGCCGGTGCCCGACCCGGATGTTCACCGCACACGTCCCGTGGTACCGGAAGAGCTTGCCAGCCCGCTGCGCTCAGCCACTTATCAGCCGCCGGTGCGTCATTACCGCGAAGTCAGCAACGGTCACTTTGTACAGCTATAACAGCTCCGTTTGTACGCTGTTCTTTCCGATTTTCCCTCCTGAACACTCATAACATTCCATTTTTGGGATTCAAAAATGGGAATTCCTGCCCTTTAAGCAATTGCAGGCAAAAAAGACGTTTTTTTTCTGGGATTATGGACTGCGTTTATAATAACTCTAAAATAATTCCCTGTGAGAATATATGTTGCCACTTAATGATTTATGCTGGTTGCCTGGTCGTATCTCTTTAAGGCCATTAAGTACGCTTGAATCATCTCATAATTTAAAAACAGGCGCGCTTAAGGTACTTGAACGTTATTACTCTCTGCACACAGTGGGAATGTTCTCTGGTAGCCATACAGAAATGTTACACGAAACCCTTTCAACTCTGGTGAATGAAAATCTGAATATCGCTAAGGGGCGGGGATATTTGGTCTATGCAAAAACGCAAACGCATAATACTTTTTTTGATGACTGCTGGCTTGATGAGATAGCGGCCCGTTGTGGAATCGGGCATTGGGAAAAATTAACAATTAGTCTCAATCATTGCGCATCGGCTTTGTCGGCGATTCATTTATTAAAGAACCGGGTAATAAAAAGCCAGTTACCGATGATCCTCATCACCGGTGAAAAGGCTTTCCACTGTGATATTAATAAGCTTGATAATAGTGTTATGGCGGAAATTCCTGCTGCCATGCTCCTCAATGCGGGGCATTCACCGTGGCAAATCAAGCAAACCGCCGTGCGGCATCTGTCTTCATTTTATAATAATCACAGAGAATTTCCGGCTGCCCGACGGCGGGAACTTTTCTCCTCACTCGAACAAGATTATTATGATTTCTATCTTTACGTACTGGATAAGTTTAGCCTTACGATTGACCATATAGATGCGATTGTTCCGGGTAATATAGATTTACCCATGCTCAGGAGAATTGCCGATAAACTGAACTTCAAGGGCGAGCTTTTTACTGAGCATATATCAGGATATGGACACGCTTATTGCTCCGATATTTTATTTAACTTGTCTTCTTTATTAAAGAGCTTCGAAGGTAAAAGAATTCTCTGTGTTGCTATGGGGATGGGGATAACGATGTCCTGTATCCTGATTGAAAAAAATGAAAATAATGAGGTAAACCATGTCACAACTTCTGTCAGCCGTTAATGATGCATTAAATGATGTCATGTCTGCAAAAATCAACATCACGCCGGAAACGGATTTTAATGAAGATTTGGATCTCGATTCAGTATTATTTGTGCAGTTCTTATTAACGCTGGAAGAAAAGATCCCCGGCCTGATGTTTGAACCTGATCAAATCAACCAGGATGCCTTCACCACTGTCGGGAAACTTATTCAATGGATTGAACAGCATCTGCAACTGGAGAGCTCTGATGTGTGAAGCAGAGTTTACCCGACTTTACTTTTTGTTCAGGGACCATGAGCCGGCAGAAGCCTTCCGGCAGATGCGGCAGAAATGGGCCAACCCGGCCAGCGGCGTATTTTGCGGCGGGTATCAGATTCTGGCAGCAGAAGGTGAAACCTGCGCGGAGCAGCACGCTGAGTCTGATCGTATTCTGGCGTCACTCGGGATTGCTTTGCAGCATACCGGCACAGAAACCATCACTGATGATCCGATCCCGCTGATGGCTTCTTTTGCGGCGCGCCTGGGGCTCCTGAGCCAGATCCTGGCGATGAGCTGGAAGCACTTATCCGCGCGAAAAAGTTTTGGCATAAAAACCACCCGACATCAGTTAGTGAAGGCGGATTTTGCCGATCTGAGCAACCAGACAGATTTACTTTTGCTCCAGTGGCAGATGCGCATTACGGCGCAGGACTACGCTGACCCGGAAGCGGATCACTGGCAGATTACGGAGCTAACCAACCGGGCAGAAAAACTGATGGGCGGGCATGGCTATTTATCAGGCTCGACGCACAGCCTTTCTTACCTGTCGATGATGATTTACAGCCTGTACGGGAAGGTCGCAGACGCTGCCATAACCGTGTTGCCAGCACGTCAGGAGCGTAGAGTATGAATACTTCACCTGAGATGACGTTGCTACGGCGTAACAGCCTGAGCAAAGATATCGCGGACCTGCTGAAGTTAGCCTGGCCGATGATCGTGGTGGCCATTGCCGTCTCATTTTCGCAAAACATTCAGACCGCGATTCTGGGGCACGGGAAAGAAACCAGTTCAATTTATTTGCTTTCGATGCTCCAGCCGTTCAGTTTCTTATTCCTGGCTATTCTGGAATGCCTGGCTATCACCAATCAGGTTTTCAGCGCCCGTTCGCTGAATATGTGGTCCCGCCAAAAGGTACTGGCGGCGACCTCCCTGCTGGCGACACTGGGCATCGTGATTGTGGCGCTGCTGAGCGGCGTGACGGCGCTTTGCGCTCCTCTTTTGCAAACCCTGTTGCCGGTCGCCGGCAATGCATTTTATTCCTCGGCATTACCGCTCTATTTCCTTTCCATGCTGCCGTTTATTCAGCTTGAGATGTGTAACAGCGCATTGCGCGGGCAGGGGAAAAGCGCGCTAAGCATGCTGTTAGTCATCGCGTATATCGTGCTGAATGCGTTGATCTGCTACACCGGCTATCAGGTTTATGGATTAGGCTTCAATTCGATTATTATTTCCAACGCCCTGGCTTCTGCTCTGCTTATCCCGGTCGCGCTTTGGCTGGTACGGCGTACCGGTCGCCATGCGGAAGATGACCGCCCCGGCGCATTTATTCCGCGTCTCAGCGGGCTTTTGCTTCAGGTGGGGATGCCCATTTTTGCCTCGTTAGTGGTACTGTTTTTCAGTTCTCTGCTGATATTCCCGTTAATCGGCACCCTGGGTGAGCAATATGTCGCTGGTTTTCTGATTGTGACCAAGATTCGGATGTTTATCGTCATCCCCGCCGTGGCCTGCGGATCCGCGCTGGCGATATTAATTAACCAGCGGCTGGCCATCAGCAGCGGAGAAGAATTAAAACGATTACTGCACCGTGGGTTAGCCTTTATTTGCATTATTTATCTTCTGCTGACCTCCGGCATCTATTTCACCGAAGTGAGTCTGATAAAAATTCTGTCCGGTGACCGAATAATTCAGGATGTCAGCAGCCAGATTTTACTGATTCTGTTACCGACGTTTTTCATGACGTCTTTTGTTGCCTCGCTTCAGGCATTGCTGGAACAATTAGAACAGGCCCGGCGGGTATTGGTATTAACCGTTATCATCGAATTGCTGACTGTCATCACCTTGCTGGTGGGATGGGATAAGTTCTCGCAACTGCAAAGTATTATGAATCTGATCATTGTCTTTAATGTGGTGTACTTTATCGCGTTCGGCAGAGAATACTGGCGGCTGGCCAATAAAATAGGAAGTGAGAATGTTTTATAGCTTCTTTTATCCCGTCCTGTTGTTTTTATCGCTGGTTCACCAAAATTATCTGCGGGTTTTGGTCATTATGCGATTGCGTCCGACGTTACTGATGAAAGCTAAAATAAGGCCTGCGACGCATTATACCCGGGCATGCAAATTAATCAGTTTATTCGACTTATATTCCCTGCATGCCATGTCTTCCTATCTTTCTGCGTTATACGCGTTGCGTCTTTTCGAAAAGACCCGGCCTTTACCCTATAAGCAGGGGGAAATCATGCTGCTCAGTCGCTGCGTGCAGGAGGAGCTTTATTGGCGCAAATCTTTTGTTAAGGTCTTCATTTATCCGCAAGCGGATCCTCAGGCAGAAAAAGTGTTGCTTCTTCACGGGTGGGATGGCCGGAGTATAATGTTACGGCAGATGGCGCAGCGGTTGCAGGAAAAAGGCTATACGGTTTTTGCGCCTGACCTGCCCGCACATGGTATTTCTCCCGGAAAAAAAGTGTCTTTCTATGATCTGTCGCGGGCTGTCATGGAGATGGAAAAGCATTACGGGCACTTCTCTGTGATCATTGGTCATTCGACCGGCGGATTAATTGGCTGCATGGCCGCGCTACAGGGACTGCTTTTTAAACGGATGATTTTAATCGGCAGTCCGTGCAGTTACGGGAAAATGATGGACAGATATGTGCGCAATAATAAACTGCCCAGGCGCATTGCCGTATCGATGAAAAAGCTTTATCAGCGCCGCTATGGTGTACATCCTGATGTTATTGGTCCCGAGCTTATCGGTTCAATAACGCAACCTGTCATGATATTGCATGATAAGAATGATCTCAGTATTGAACTGGATGAGGCCGAAATACTGAGCCATTCATTGAAGAAAAGTGAATTAATCGTTACAGAGGGAAAGGGCCACAACGGCGCATTACGTGACCCTGTTGTTTTCAATTATATTTCAAACTTTCTGAGGGATACTTTGCATGAGGATTTTTCATCTTTCCATGAACCAAAACTGATATTGCGTGTAGAGAATAATAAAAAATGGCATAAGAAATCWTATTAATAATTATAAGAAGTGCAGGTTGCTGATTAACATACTTCTTGAAAAGTTGTTTCTCTGGATGCCGAAAATGAAATCATAATCTGATGATTCTTTTTTTATTTCCGGGCGTGTTGTCCTGATGACATTCTGTTTGAATTTGAGCGGAGACTCGTTATAGGTCTTGCTGAAACTTCGGGAAAAATGCGGCAGCGACGAAAATCCACAAGCATAGCTGATATCTGTCAAAGACCACTCAGGGGCTAAATGGATAAATTCCCTGGCCAGCGCCAGCCGGACCTTCCACATCCACTTTATAGGCGTGACATCATAGAAATGTTTGAATATGCGGCAAATATCAAAGCGGGTTTTACCACATATTTTTTCCAGATCTTCAAGTGTGATCTCGTCAGAAATATTCTCCAGCATATAATTAATAATCTTAACAATACATAATGCTTTGTCTGTATGAGCG
>NZ_JBFUHK010000064.1:0-19975 GCF_056402435.1 Rahnella sp. P4_A8
GGATGCGCCTTTGTGACGATGTGGTAGGAGAGTTTCTCTCTTGGCACAGCCTTCAACCCGACCGGGACGAAATCAGCATCTTCGTCGTGTCTGACCACGGGCACATTACTATTAGTGGTTTAGTGTCAGTTGCAGAAGAACTGCGAAAGGCCGGCTTTGCCGCAGACTCGTCTTTCGAGGATAATGCTACTGATCTTCTTTTGAGACCCGGCCGTGCAGCGGGAATTTGGATGCGAAGGTTCGATCCCGTACTTCTCGGGGATGTTTTGAGCTTTCTGACTGAACAAGAATGGTTCGGTGGTGCATTTACTCGTGCCATTGAGCCGGGGGGCCCTGACGGTATCCTGGCCAATACGCTGGCGCTCGAACTCATTGGTGCTGGCGGACCCCGCGCACCAGATTTATGCGTCAATCTTGCAGCTGGTCTCGGCGTCAGCGCAGCTGGCATCCGTGGTAGTGCCTATTATGATGCGGGTGACTACGACTTGCGGTTGGGTGGTGGAACACATGGCGGTCTTCACGCTGCCGAGCTTTCGTCCGTTCTAGCCACCTATGGAGCGGGGCAGGCGAAGGGGCTCATTACGGATGCGCCAAGCTCGATCACAGATATCGCTCCGACAGTCCTGAGCATATTAGGTATACCATGCCCAGCATCAATGAGCGGGAGGATCCTAAGAGAGCTTACTGACGACAGGTCAATTTTGAGCGAGGTCACCAGTAAGAGGATACGATCGTCGGGAGGCATCAAACCAACCGTGCTAAGCGTCTCCAAGTTGGGTGACCGCATGTACCTGAACGAAGGAGGCGTTGAGGGGACTATGTCGCACGACATCACGACAAGTGGCGGTGTCGGAGCGGTACAATGACCAACACAGTCCGCGCGGAGAACGTTAGAATACCGTTGGAAGTGGATTTCAGAAGTGGGGATTGGGAGCACTTCCGTATCAGAGCGCAAGCACCGATGACCTCTCGCCGGATCTACGCGGTCGCTGATATCCACGGCTATGATTTTCAGCTCAACTCCATGGTGAGGAGAATCTGGGAAGATATGGCGGAGGTGCCGAGCGAAAACCCCATCATTGTATTTCTTGGTGACTATATCGATCGTGGCCCGAACTCCAAACTCGTGGTCGAAAGACTTTGTGAACTGCAGAAAAGCAGAATCTTGGACTGTGTTTTATTGAGAGGTAACCATGAGCAATGGCTCATCGATTTCTCGCAAGACAGTACCGTTCTTCCTGTCTGGGGCCGAAAAGGAGGTGTGCAGACTCTCTGTTCATATGGGGTGCCCTTGTCGCAAATTGAAGCAGGCATCGAGGACCCCTTGGTTGCCGAAGATGTCCGTCATCAATTCTTGAACCTAGTGCCAGTGGAACATATGGCGTTCTTTCGTTCATTACTGAGTCACTTTGAATTTGGTGACTACTTTTTTGCCCACGCGGGCGTTGATCCAGATATCCCGCTCGATCAGCAGACTGATCATGACCTGACGTGGATCCGGTACAAATTCTTGGAGTCAAGAAAAGATTTCGGGAAAGTAGTGGTCCATGGACATACCCCGGCCAAGAACGTAGAAAGCCTGCCGAACAGAATTAACGTTGATACGGAAATTTACACCCGCGGAGTTCTCAATTGCGTAATTCTGGAGGATAGAACTCGTCACCTCCTCAGCGTTAAAGGTGATAGCTCAATGCCAGCTAACGTGAAGATCTCTTTGCCTGATAGTCATCATAGCCGCCTGCCGTCCATCAAATAACAAAAAGCGCAGCCGATAAACTGCGCTCTCTTTCAAGATCTCGACCTGTGCGACTTATGGCTGGGTTTTTTCGTCCCAGCGTTCAAAATGAAGCACCGAGCCGCTGGCCTGAATCCATTCGACGAATGCCTTGGTATGCGCGTATTGCAGATGGGCGTCGAACGCCGCCTGGTCGCGGAATTTTTCGTACACGGCGAAGCGGTTGGCGATCTGCGGGTGCTGATGAACGGTGAAACCGAGACAGCCAGGTTCGGCGCGGGTTGCCGGCACCAGTTTGTCGAACTGCGCGGCAAGCTCGTGCTCCTTGCTGGCAGGAGCGGTCGGGAAGGCGATGATGGTGATCGTGCTCATGAATTGATTCTCCTATCGATGATGGGGCGTGCTGACGGTTGCAGCGTCAGTCACAACTCGCCAGTCAGGAATTGCGCGCGCCCGCGCCCGAAAGACCAGTCGGCGTCGGTGTTCTCCACCAGCGAAACGATCAGGTCATCCGGCGACAGACCACACGCAGCCTGCAATTTCTCCGCCAGCAGTCGGTAGAACTCGGTTTTCTGTTCTTGCCGACGCGGGCGGGATACGACCGTCAGCAGCACGACATGGGCCGAGCGCGAATAGCCCAGCCCGGTGTCTTGCAATACCAATTCGCCGGGACGGTGTTGAGTCACGACCTGATAGCGGTCACTGGGCGGCACCTGGAACGCCTGAACCATTGCCTCATGGGCAGCGTCCAGCAGCGTGCGGATCTGTTCCTCACTGCGACCTTCGATCACGTCAAACTTGATAAGTGGCATCTTTGATTTCCTGTCATAGCAAAGGTGGGTTGTAGTCAGGATGTCCTGGCACCCTTGGTTCTGTAATGGCCGAGGAAGATGTCCACGGCCTCATCGATCACCGCCTGGCGTTCGGTACGGCTGAATTTCTCGTCACGTCCCAATACCCGAATCCATAACAGCGGCTCGTCGATCAGACCCAGGAACTGGCGGGCGGCGCGTTCGCCGTTCGTGACGTTCAACGCCCCGATTTCGGCTTGTTTCTCGATATAGGCGCGCACGGCCCCCATCGCCGGCGTCTTGCCGTGCTCGAAGAAGCTCTCGATGAGATCCGGGAAGCGCGCGCCCTCGGCGATGACCATGCGTAGGAAATCGATCGCCAGCGGCGGCTCCCAGAACGCGGCAACTGCGACTGCGATGCGGCGCAGGCCGACTTCCGGGTCGGCCTGCGTCTCGGCCTCGGCCACAATGTCCAGCACCGGGAAGGCGCTCCAGACGCGCTCGATCACGGCGCGGAACAGGGCTTCCTTGCCGTCCGGGAACTGGTTGTAGAGCGTGCGCCGCGCGGCACCAGCCTCCTGTGACACCAGATCCATGCTCGTGCTCTCGTAGCCCTGCCGCAGAAAGACCCGTGTGGCCGCTGCAAGGATGGCGTCGCGCTTGGAGAGCGCGGCCGCAGGCGCCGCTACAGCCTCAAAGATCGAAACCACGGGCTGCGACGAGGCCGTGTTGCGCTTTTGTGTGGGCATATGAATCTCCTCTTGACTGCACGGTATTGTGCAATACAGAATTGCACTATACCGTGCAGTGCATGTGAGAGCAAGCAAAGCACTCCCTTCAACCGAGTGAGTCCCATGAACACAAAGAATACCCCCTCAACGGCCGCGTCCCAGCCGGGGCGCGGCACGCTGGCGCTGCTGGCGGCGGCCTGCGGCATCACCGTCGGCAATGTCTATCTGTGCCAGCCGCTGCTCGACCAGATAGCGGTGAGCCTGGGCGTGCCCGCGCAGACCGCCGGTCTGGTCGCTGTCGGCGCGCAGGTCGGCTACGCGCTGGGCATCCTGCTGGTGCTACCGCTGGCTGATGTGATTGCTTCACGCAAGCTGGCGCGCACGCTGCTGGCGCTGACTGCGCTGTTCCTGCTGGCGGCCGCCCTGTCGCCGACGACGCCGCTGCTGATCGCGGCCAGTGTGGCACTGACGGCCACGACGGTCATCCCGCAAATCCTGATCCCGATCATTTCGGGGCTGGCCGCACCCGAACATCGCGGGCGCATCATTGGCACGCTGCAAACCGGGCTGATTCTCGGCATCCTGCTGTCGCGTACTGTTTCCGGCGCGGTGGCGCAGGCGACCGACACCTGGCGTTCGCCCTACCTGCTGGCGGCGATCCTGACCGGGCTGTTGCTATTGATCGTGCCGCGTCTGATCCCTGACCGCGAGCGTGGGGCAACGCATACCGGCTACCTTAACCTGCTGCGCTCGCTGCCGCCGCTGCTGCGGTACCGTCCGCTGCGCCTGTCGATGACGCTGGGCTTCCTGGTCTTCGGCGCCTTCTCGGCTTTCTGGGCAACCTTGGCCTTCGAGCTGGCCAGTCCGGCCTTCGGCCTCGGCCCTGCTGCCGCCGGTCTGTTCGGGTTGTACGGCGCGCCGGGGGCCATCCTGGCGCCGATGGCCGGACGGCTGTCTGACCGCATCGGCTCGTTCAAGGTCAACCTGCTGTCGCTGGCGGCCGTCGCCGTGGCCTTCGCGCTGGGGGGCTGGGTCGGCGGCATCTCGCTGCTGGCGCTGGTGGTGGCGGTCAACCTGCTCGACTTCGGCCTGCAAAGCGGCCAGATCGCCAACCAGACCCGCATCTTCGCGCTCGGCAACGACATCCGCGCCCGCGTCAACACGCTCTACATGGTCGCCACCTTCGGTGGCGGCGCGGCTGGTTCGTTCGCGGGCACGCTGGCCTGGAGTCTGGGCGGCTGGACTGCCGTCTGTGTTCTGGCTCTGGCGCTCGCAGCCATGGCTGGCGTAGTGCTTATCCTGAACCGGCCATCCTCCTCTCATTCCTCGGGCGCGCAAGCCTGATCCATAGCAACTGAAAAGGAGCCATTCCATGAAAACCCATTCCCATCTCGACTACGCCGATGCCCAGCGCATCGTGAATGCCAGCATCGAAGCCGCCGCCAGCCTGGGCCTGGCCGCTAGCATTGCCGTGCTCGACCCGGCCGGGCATCTCGTGCTGCTCGCCCGCATGGACGGGGCCTCGTTCCAGACGCCGGACGTGGCGCGTGGCAAGGCGCTGACCTCGGCGATGATGAAAAAGCCCAGCGGTATCATCGAGACAGCGACGTTGGCCCGCCTGACGCTGGCGAGTTTCGACGATGGCCGCCTGCCGATTCAGGGCGGCTTGCCGGTGTTCTCGGGCGATCAACTCGTCGGCGCCGTGGGCGTGTCCGGCGGCACGCCCGACCAGGACGAGGCCATCGCCAAGGCGGGCATCGACGCCTGGGCTGCGGCAGCTTGATTCTCCGTACAGCAGCCATCCCTTATGGCACCGCAACCCAAGAAAGGATGACCCCATGAAGATTCTGTTCGTTCTGACCTCGCACGACCGCCTCGTGACCGGCCAGAACCCCGCAAGCTCCGAAGGCGTCGCGCAGGCGCTGCTGCGACAACAGGGCTGAGGCAAGCGGCGATGCAGACTCGTCTCATCCCATCCTCGCAGGAAGCTCTGCCGGTTATCGGCCTGGGCACCTACCGGGGCTTCGACATTACGCTGTCGGGCGGGAATGCCGCCCGGCTTGCCGGGGTGCTGGATGCACTGTTCGCCTCCGGCGGCCGCGTGGTGGACAGTTCGCCCATGTACGGACGCGCCGAGCGCGTGGCGGGCGAACCGGCAGTGACGTGCCTTTAGCGTCGCTCAAGAGCGATGCCCCTGCGCTGGATTTGGCCTCGGTGCGGCTGCTCGCACCGATCCCGAAGCCGGCCCGTAACCTGTTCTGCGTCGGCAAGAACTACACCAACCACGCGCAGGAGTTCACCAAGAGCGGCTTCGATGCCGACCAGACGGCGGCCGATGCGATTCCGACCAGCCCGATCGTGTTCTCCAAGATGCCGGAGACGGTGATCGCGTACGGCGACCGCATCTGGGATGCGGCGGGCGTGAGCGATGCATTGGACTACGAGGCGGAGCTGGCGGTCATCATCGGCAAGGGCGGACGCGCCATCGCCAGGGCCGACGCGCTGAACCACGTCTGGGGTTACACCATCCTCAACGACGTGACCGCACGCGACTGGCAGAAGCGCCACAAGCAGTGGCATCTCGGCAAGTCGTTCGACAACTTCGGCCCGCTGGGGCCGGTAGCCGTTAACGGAGCCGTCCGGCTGTGGTAAAACCACACTGATGAGGGTCATGGCTGGACTTATCAGGCCCGACTGCGGGATCATCAAAGCCGGAGGTTATGACATCCTTGCACTAGGCCTGAACAATTACAGAAAAGGGATTTCATGCATCCTTAAGGATGACAGACTCTTTGCCTGTTCGCTCAGGGAAAACATTACCGGCTTCAGCAATGCTGTTGATGAAGAATACATGATGAAATGTACGCGCCTTTGCAACAGCCATGACGATATTATGTGTCTGCCTATGGGCTATGACACTTTCGTCGGGGAGTTGGGTGAAGGTTTATCAGGAGGACAGCGTCAGCGAATCTTTATTGCCCGCGCTCTTTATCGTCGTCCCGGTATTATTTTCATGGACGAGGCGACCAGCCATCTTGATGAAAAAAATGAAAACGTCATCAATGAGGCTATCGCCGGGCCGAATATTACGCGAATTATTATTGCTCATCGCTCCTCAACTATCGCTTCGGCTGACAGAATTATCACTATCAATGGTCCGGTTATTTAGATGCTGAATACCTGGTTCAAATGCGCGGAATAAAATATGAAAAGTTACCTGATGTTGTTTTTAATTATCCTGTGCTTTCCTTTCGCTGCAGCCTCTGATGAGCTGTCGCCCGAACAGTCCGTGCAGGAAATTACGGCAAAGCTCAGCGAGCTTTCACCGATTACATGGCCAGCGACGCCGGAAAAATATCACCTTGTGATCTTTATTGACAATCAGTGCAGTTATTGTACCGATGTGGTCAAAAGGGTACAGCAGTACACGGATGCAGGGCTCACCATGTCCTTCCTGACCGTTGCTCCGCCGGCAATAAAACAGCAGGTTATCGGCGATATGGCCAGAGTGTGGTGTTCCGTTTCACCGCGTGAGAGCCTGCGGAAAGCCATGACCGGCTTTTTGCCTGATAATGATGCGACGCCTGAATGTGTAAGGAGGGTTATGGCACAGTCTGCCCTGGCGGAACGTGTTGGCATTCAGGTCTCACCTGTGATGGTGGTGGTACAGGATAAGCCAGTGGTTTTTTTGGGGAACGCCAGCCCTTCAGAAATTCTTAAAGCGCTGGAGCAGTAGGCTGAGGAATTTTTCCCCGCCGCAAGAGCATTAAGAGGCGTCAGGCAGCTGTGGGCGCTTCCGGTCTTTCTGGATGGATTTATCGAAACAGAGAAGACCGGAGCGCCTGTTAATGCTGCTACCGGAGTAATGATTCAATGACCGCACTGAAGCCAATATTTCCCGTAAACTCTTTCAGCGTGTCCGTATTTTTTTCGAGATAAGTTTTCAGCTCCGCCTTCGCCAGGCGTTCTTCAGTCGCCTCAGTTTCAAAATTGATTTTTTTTAATCCGGCGGTTGTTGACAGTTTACCGGCGTAAACAGAGTCGCTGAGGGCGGTTTTTATATCTGTGCCGTCAGTAAAAAATACATATTTCAGTTAGCGATGATTTCCCATGCTGCCACCTGTGCAGCCGCCGCGGTTGCTAAAACCGGAGCCGGTCTGTCCATAGTGATTGGCCTGGCTTCCGCTGCCGCGGTTTGTGGTCTGGTAATATCACTGTTTTAATTAGAGGATAACAGGTCATAATATGTGGGCCTCATTGACTGCGTTCCATCAATTCAAGCGTCTGACCATCAGGGCTTTGTAAATATATTACTCTGGTTCCCTGCATGGGGCCTGACAACACTGTCTGAGGTTTACCCGGCGTCTTCCAGCCGTAGTCCGATACTTTGCCCAAGAGCGTATCAAGCTCCTCAACTATAAAAGCAATGTGAGCGTAGCCTGGGATATAGGGCGCTGAAGGTTCTTCTGGCTGCTCAATGTTATTGTATTGTAGTAATTCAATTTGAATATCAGCCAGTTCAAGCAAAGCCATTCGTACATCAGCTCCCCTTGCACCTGTTACCTCATCGATTATAGGTCCAGACATTTTTCCTTCACGTAATAATTTACCTCCAAGAATCTGAGTCCAAAAAAATAATGAGTCTTCAATGTTTTTAACTGAAAAACCAACGTGATTAACACTTAAGATCATGCAATTACCTGCTGAGTTTTGAAAGTTCATCATCCAACTATATAGAAAGCCTGCTTTATTTCTACACGATAAATGCGCGACCGTTTTACAAGCCTGCATCTTTTATCGATAAATTGCGAATGACTATATCTCGCTCACGGCGGACCTTCAGCGCCACGTGCTTGTCTGCTGTGTGCCAGAAGCGGACATTACTGGCAGACTGAAGCAGATAAAGTCCTGCCCGCATGCGGCAATTAGAGCTCTCACATTGTTTATGCTGCAAACCGGCTTTCTGGTAAACCGGCAAAGACTGCAGATTCGGCCTTCAGTAAAGCACCGTCATAAATTGATGGCGCAGAAAGCCCCACAGAAGCAGTGGTGCAGTAGAGGTTGGTGAAGCCCTCACCGGCCAGTATCGGACAGGTGCTCTGGATACCAGGGGATGGCAGGATAGTGTCTGTGGTCCCATCCGGACTGTAACGAACAATACGATTCCCTCCCCATTCAGCATTCCATAAATAGCCCATCGCATCCACGCAGGAGCCGTCAGGTGCACCATTGCCTGCTGTTTCGGTGAACACGCGCGGGTTCTCCAGAGATGGATAATCGCAGCAGAATATTTTGCCCTGCATCGAGTCGCTGTAATAGATCGTGCAGCCATCGGGGCTGAAACAGATGCTGTTCGGGATGGCGACCTCGGGCAGCGCAAGCGTTTCAACAGTCAGCGTTGCAGCATTTAGTCGGTGAAACTTACCGATGACTTTTACGGGATAACCTTCATCCATAGTCCCAAAGACAAAATTACCGGCACGGTCGCACCGTCCGTCACCTGTGCGGGTGCCTGTTTCTCCCGGTGAGGCTGCCACCGTTGTAAGAATACCGGTGTTGAGATCATAGAAAGCCAGCCTGGACGCGAGTCCCATCAGCAGAATGTGACTCTTTTCGGTCAGGGCAAAGGATCCAAGGCGTTCTGGCAGCGACCAGCGCATCACAGCGTCATCGCCTTCTTCTAAGGCGAGTAGTTCACTGCATTCAATGTCAGTCCAATAGAGTCTGCATGTTCTTTCACACCACAGGGGGCACTCTCCCAGCGTATTCCTGACATCAGCTGCAATTGAAAACATGTTAATCCTCCGGATAAATAAAGGTCGTACTGCACATTGAGCGTGACTCACCCGCGTCTGCGCTGTGGTAAACGTGGGTAAACGCAGTTACTGCAGATAACGCGCAGAAAGTCGATCGCTGAAAAGCATGACGGCAAGTCCGATCAGCATAACCAGCATTCCCCCCAGCCTGAGTAACGAAACCGGACGCCGCACAGCGCCCAACAAGCCAAAATGATCAATCATCTGCGAGGAAAGTAACTGTCCGACAATCGCCAGCCCGAGCAGAGCTGAAAACCCAATTTTCGGCGCAAGCACGACATAGCTGAACAGTGCACATGCACCTATCATTCCGCCCGCCAGACTCCAGAGGGGTTGCGACGGGATCGCCGCTAGCGATGTCATCAACCCACCCCGCAGCAGCGCGTAAATCCCTAGACTGAACGCGCCCGCCGTAAATGAAAACAGCGCCGCAGTGACCGGGTCGCCGCCCAGTCCCTTTGCCAGCTGGCTGTTCAGGGTCGTCTGCAGGGTGATCCCCAGACCTGCGGCAAAAGCGATTACGTAATAGGTCATGCCCATGCTTTTCATCCTGGTCAGTCGGCCTGCACCAGCGGCAGGAAGGTGTCAGCAAAAATGTCAGGCTGGTAGCCAGAGGCTGCAAAAAGGTGCTCACGCGACTCATCAATCGCCGCACGTAGTCGCGCGCTGTCTACGCCCAGCACCTTACCGTTCTGTTTAACGATGCGTCCGCCGATCATGACGGTGTCGATGTTGCTGCGCTCGGCGGCATGAACCACCGTGCCAAAGGCATTGCCGGACGGGTAAAGATTGAGATCACTGACGCTAATCAGCACCAGGTCGGCTTGTTTGCCTGGCGTCAGGCTGCCAACTTTGTCCTGCAGCCCTGCACAGGCAGCGCCATCAAGAGTCGCGGCTTTAAGGAGTTGCGCCGCCGGAAGCGTTTTCAGCGCATGTTCAGAATCGCAGCACTGCTGCTGATGCATGCCCATCACGCGCTGCAGGTAAAAGGCGACGCGCATCTCCATAAACATATCGGTGCTGTACGACGTTTCATTGTCTACGCTCAGGCCAGGGTTGATGCCATGACGCTGCGCGGCCTCAATGGCGAACATCCCGCTTTCGATGCCATAGTGCGAATCTGAGCGCGGGCAGACGTTCACCCGGACACCGGCCTCCCGCAGAATTTCCCATCCCCTGTCGGGCAGCGCCGTGCAGTGATTGAAAATATTGTCCGGACCCAGAAGCCCCTGCTGATGCAGCGACTCAAGTTCAGACCCCATCTCAGCGCCAAAGAACTCAGTGACAATCGACAGTCCCAGCCGGCGGGCTTCGGCCCACAACTCCGGCTCCAGCTGGGCCATGACGGCGAGAGAGACCAGGCTTTCAGGGTTGTCGGTGAAATACTTATCCTGCAGACGCTGCCAGTTTCCCGGCCAGTGCGCTTTATCCCATTCGCCAGCTACCGGTGCGCCGGAAGCATGAATGGCACGAATGCCGGTATCAAGCAGGGCCTCGACGGCGGCATCGGAATGCGCTGCGGTTCGGCTGTTGTGCGAGTTATCGATCATTGTGGTGATGCCCGCGTCAATAGCGCCCAGCGCCGTCAGCAGGTTGCCAACATAGATATCGGCAGGACGGTAATATTTAGCGAAGGAGAAGTGCGTGGCGTTGCTGTAGTCGTCCAGGCAGGTGGCGTTTGGGTTAATGCGGCGCAACTGTCCTTCCCATGCGTGACGATGAGAATCGACCATTCCCGGCATGGCGATCATGTTGGTGGCATCAATGACATGCGCACCAGGCACATCCAGGTTCTGGCCCACGGCGGTAATAGTTGAGCCGTTGATGAGAATATCGCCGTGCTCAATGTTACCGACGCTCCCATCCATGCTCAGTATCGTGGCGCCACGAATCAACGTAGCCTGTGAAGTACTATTCTGATTATTAACAATATTTCGGATGTATTTGGTCATTAAACCTGCCTCTTTCCTGATTAATGGGGAAACGATACACCACGTTATTAGCCTGAATAAGATGCTTAAAGCGTTTTCATAATTCATAATTCGCGAATAATCAGACTCACTTTTACCCAGGAGCAGGACGATGGATCGGATTCAGGCTATGCAGGTTTTTATAAGGGTTGCTGAAGCCGGAAGCTTTGTGCGCGCGGCAGAGACACTGTCACTGCCAGCTTCCACCGTCACCAGCACGATTAAAAATCTGGAGAAATACCTGCAGGTACGTCTGCTTAACCGGACAACAAGACGGGTCAGCCTCACACCTGAAGGACTGCAGTATCTGGTGCAGTGCCGGGAGATCCTGTCGCTAATTGAACTTAGTGAATCCAGCCTGAGTGATTCCGTCAGGCGACCCCAGGGACGGCTGCGGGTTGATATGCCAGGGGGTATCGCCCACTTCGTCGTCATGCCCAATCTGAAAGAATTTTACCGGCTCTATCCGGATATTTACCTGATGATTGGCGTCAGCGACCGGCAGGTCGATCTTGTTCAGGAAGGGATAGATTGCGTGATCCGAACCGGAGAATTAACCGACTCCACGCTGGTTGCGCGGCCACTTGGCCGGTTTCGCTGGGTGACCTGCGCCTCGCCTGACTATCTCAGGCAATACGGTGTGCCTGAGACGCCGGAAGCGTTGTCGCTGCATCGGGCGATTCATTACTTTTCCGGTTCGGGAAGACGCACTAATGAACTGCGTTTCACACGAGGCACTGAGGCCTTCTCTGTGCCGGTTGAGGGGGATGCAGCCGTTAACGAAACGGGACTCTATATCAGACTGTGCCTTGAGGGTTTTGGGCTGGCGCAGCTTGCTGAGAATGTGATTTCGGAGAATCTGCGGCAAGGCAAACTGGTCGAGGTTCTGGCGGACTGGCAGCCACCTTCCGTGCCGGTGACGATGCTCTATCCGCATCAGCGTTTTCTCTCTCCCGCCGTGCGTGCTTTTGCTGACTGGGTCGGCGAACTTTTCAACGATGTCGCAGGTGAGAAACGGCCTTCCCGGTAAGAGATGGTCTTGAGAGCAAGAGTACGCTTCAGAACGATAATGGACAGCATCCACAGCAGAGGAACCGATCGTTCCCCTGTGGTGCCAGCCAATTCAGCCCGTCTGCTGTACAGGTTCCAGATGCGCATTTCGTCCGGCAGCCATTCCGGTGCAGGCACCTGCGACCGCGATTGCTGCGGTCATCAGTAATGGCAATGTCCAGCCTCCGGACAACTCCTGTACTTTGCCCAGCAGCAGCGGACCCATCGCCGCCATCAGATAACCGACGCTCTGCGCCATGCCTGACAGCGCGGCGGCGTCACCGGCATTTTTGGTACGAAGTCCGATGAAGGTCAGGCCCAGCATCATACTGGCACCCGAGCTGAAGCCGAGAAGAGCAGCCCACAGCATCGCCAGATTCGGCAGGTACATGATGCCGATAAAGGACGCAGCGGTTAACAGGCTGACGCCGGCAGCGGCTGCTTTCTGATCGTTGAGGCGACGCAGCGTGGCGGCCAGAATCAGGCCGGGAATGGCGGTGGTCAGCTGAAGAATGCCGTGTACTTCACCGGCCTGGGCTGAGGAGAGTCCACTGTCCGTTAGAATGGCGGGCAGCCAGCCGACAGCAACATAAAACGGCATCGCATTCAGGCCCATAAACAAGGTGACCTGCCATGCCAGAGGCGAGCGCCAGACCGCGACGGTCGCCGTTGTTTTCTCACCCGCTGCTGGCAACTGATGCTTCATCTTTAACTGGGGCAACCATAAAAGCAACGCAAGCAGCGGTGCAATAACCAACATGGCTAACGCGATGTTCCAGCCCCAGTTCTGCGTCAGAGGAATGACAACGGCTGAACCAATAGCACCAGCCGCGCCCATGGTGATGGAATATGCCCCCGTCACGGAAGCCACGTTGCCAGAAAAGTCGCGTTTGATAAGGCCAGGCAACAGGACATTGCCGAGGGCAATCCCGATACCTATCAATATGGTTCCGCCATAAAGCGCCCAGACACTGCCTGTGGAGCGAAGCAGGATGCCAGCTGAAATCACGGCCAGGGCACCAAAAAGGGTGCGTTCAAGACCGTACTTGTGTGAGATGGATGCGCTCAGCGGTGAAAAGGCGGCAAATGCCAGTAAAGGCAGCGAGTTAAGCAACCCAACGGCAGTAATACTTAGCCCAAAATCATGGCGAATAGACTCTAAAACGGGTGCGATAGCGGTAAAAGGAACACGCAGGTTGATAGCTATAAAAAGGATGCCGGTCACAAGTATGATTGAAGACCACTTGTTCGTAGTGTGGGACATAAATTTTGCTTTCTCTGGTAAAAAGAAAGACTTTAAAGGACGCATGAGTTACAGAATATAGATAACCTGACAACATATAACTAAATCATGCCACTTAATAAAAAACCGGTGACCTCACCGGATGAGTTTAATTCCGATGCTTTCAGTCAGGCTGCTATCGCGCTGCATGTATCATCGTCAGGCGAGTATGCAGGTCAGAGTCAGCACGCTCACCGTAAGGGACAACTTATTATCTCTTTGCGCGGTGCAGTGAGCTGTGAGGTTGAGGATGCGCTGTGGCTTGTTCCACCCGGACATGCTGTCTGGGTTCCGGGTGAAATCCCCCACAGTTGCCGGGTCACGAAGAATGCAGATACCTGCTTTCTGTTTATCGAACCCGGCGCGGCAGCGATGCCGGAAATCTGTTGTACCCTGGCGATTACTTCTCTGGTCCGCGAGCTTGTTCTGTATCTGGCAGAACAGGGACAGGCTTATTCTCCTGACAGTAAAACTGCCAGGCTCGCAGCGGTGCTGCTGGAGCATATTCCGGATGTGCCGGTTGAAGCGCTCCATCTTCCCGTATCCGATCATCCTAAAATCCGGAATATGGCGGAGGCACTTTTTAATGAGCCTGATGATCGGCGAACGTTAAAGCAGTGGGCTGCACATCTGGTCACCAGCGAACGATCGCTGGCCAGGCTGATAAAAGAGGCGACAGGAATGAGCTTTGGTCGCTGGCGTCAGCAACTGCATTTGATGATTGCCCTGAGCCATCTGGCTGAAGGTCAGTCCGTGCAGCGCGTAGCCGGAACGCTGGGATATGATTCGGTCAGCGCATTTATTACGATGTTCAGAAAAGCGCTGGGTAAATCACCGACGCAATATTTTTCGTCTCTAAACTAATGCAAAACAACACAAACCGAATTTTTATAAAGAACCCCAGCGTCCGCTGTTCACTCGTAGCTGCCCTACGTCCTTGGAAGGGGCAGTTTTGTGCCAGAAGCGGAAGTTGTTAACATATAGTGCATTAATCAACAGGGAGCAGGTCATCATGAATGTGCTGGTCTGATCCTGATTGCGGCCAAAAGTCCGATTTATTCAACAAAGCTAGGAATGGTGCTAAAAGCTTGTATCCAGCCATAGGGTTAATTGAAAAAAATTGAGTGCACAAGTAATTATTAGTAATTAGATGTATTATTTAGATTGATTTTGTAAAAAAAAGCTTCAAATAAATTCTGTTCTTAAGGTTTTTCTAAGGTTGCTCATGCATAGTTAGCATCATGAGTAATACGGACTCTCATAGTTGACGTTAAAATTTCATGGAAAGCGAAGATTCCGACATATTTATAAAACAACTTTTATGAATGCTAAGTATTTTTAAATTTCATACCTTTTTAATACATTGACAATTCTAAGGACTTATTATTTGCATGAGATTAAAATTTCGAGAGTGTAAATGGAAGAGTTTTTAATAAAAGCAAATCGTTTTCTTTATAGAAACCCTGAAAATGTAATTATAAAGTCATTAACAGGGGGGGATATGAAAGTCATTGAATATAATGATGGTGGCTATACCTATAGAAATTACTTTACGGAGGGGAGGAATATTTACGGGCAAGTAATCATTTCATTTAAAAAATTCCCCATATGGGTTATGCAGTATCAAGGCGGTGCAACCAATGATAGAATTGATGAAATAACCATTCGCAAAATGAAATCTTTATCAATGAAAAATCAAGGGCTTGCAGATGAACTTTATCCTATTAGAGGGCCTCGGGAAAATAAATTTTCGGGTTTCTTTTATTCCAATACTCTTTTTGGTTCTATCCAAAAATTCCAGGGGCAAGAAACAATACAATTTAATGACGAAACATATTACAGTCTAATTTTATCAGGAGGGGTGTTAGTATGATTCTACCCCCCTCACTAAGATTCTGGCATACCAACCACAGCTAGCTGACATCAATTGGCCGGAAGCAGTCGTTTAACCAGCTTCTAACCATAGATTGTCTGGACTGACCCGGTAGACGATCCTGCCCTATAGTTCAACTACAAAATGTCATTTCTGACATCGAGTTGATTTCCGCTTCTCACTCATAACTGCCAGGAGTTAGCTTGGTACTTAACAATCACATTACACTTTATCAATCTTACCAATTGGATGAGCTTAGAGTGCAGAGCAAACGAGAGTTGCATGATCCCACCATGGGTTATTATTAATCTTTGTAGCGCGAACGGAAAATTGTGCTTCCCGCACCTCATCCAGCAATGCCTGAAGTGGTCGTAAGGTACGCCAAGGTTGACCATTCTTTAGCAATTGATGTTTTTCGATATCATAACAGTCAATGTCTTCAGGGTTGTGGGGGCTCCCACACATGGAACTGATCACAAAGTGCCCTTTGGGTTTAAGAACTCGTTTTACTTCAGCCAGGCAGCGTTGCCGGGCTTCTCCAATAAGACAATGCAAACAACTACCATCAACAATCAGATCAAACTCTAAATCCGAAAATTGAGGTAGGTTGCAGACATCACCAACAATAAAATGGGCGGTGAGATTAGCTTGTTGAAAGCGTTCTTCAGCCCATTTTATTGCAGTTTCAGCTAAATCTACTCCCCAAACTTCATAACCATGCTCGGTAAGATACTGCGCTGCCATTGCGCCATTTCCACATCCAAGCTCAAGAACCTTTGCTCCAGATGGTGGAAGATATTCATGTATGCTGAGCCAGGAAAACACCCGTTCCTGCTGTTCTTTCGCCCTTACATAACCATCTCCAGCCCATGCTGTAGCCCCGTTCGCTATCAGTTCACGATACTGTTTCTCGTAAATATTCATATTGGACATGCTTTACACTCAGCAAATAATCAGCTGTTACTGTATAGCCAAATAACGTGGATATGAAGACGACAATAAAGGTAAAGCGACAGCGCCGCAGTGTCTCCTGTAGAGGAAAAGTTATGGATTGAGAGTCATATTGAACCGTTGCCCGTGCTCAAGGCACACTGTTTTCAGCCACATCGTTGTTATTCCTGGCGAGATATTTTTGTGGCAACGGCGTACGGTCCACTTTTCACTCTTAGCGGCGTATTGGCACTGCCACAGGCATATCTATGTAAAAAGCGAAGGTATTATAATTCAAGCATTCATTTGCCCTGATATACGATAACGATGATAAATAAAATACTGGTAAGTGCTTGCCTAATGGGGTTCAAAGTGCGCTATGACGGAAGCGAGAAAGCACAAATGACCGATCAGTTACAACGCTGGCAGAAAGAGCAGCGTCTTGTGATCCACTGTCCTGAACTGGCCGCTGGGTTGCCAATTCCACGTCCCTCAGCTGAGATTGTTTCTACTGATGGTAAAGACGTAATGAAGGCGCAGGTCAGAATACTTGAAATTACGGGGCAGGATGTAACTGAGCACTATCAGCTTGCCGCCTGGTTGGCATTACGTACAGCTCAGGAGTCAGGTTGTACCGCTGCGTTGTTAACCGACGGCAGTCCAACATGCGGTAGCCAATTCATCTATGACGGTTCATTTAGCGGCCAACGTAAGTCAGGTATGGGAGTCGCAGCTTCGCTACTCACTGAACATGGTATAGCCGTGTTTTCTGAGAAGAGGCTCGCCGATCTCATTGCTTGGATTGATGAGAAAGAACGCTGAACATATTTTTCATTGAGATACGAAAAGAAATCAGCTTTTTTGTTTATTCCTGGACACCTTCTCAGGCCGCTTAGTGCCAGAAGCGGAAATTTCAAATTAGCCCCACCCCAACCACAGACATCTGAACTTAGCTTTGACAAACAATGTAACAGCAATACTCTGATATTACTTTTAACCCATTAGTGATGTTTTTTTATGGCGGTACTTGATTCATTCTCTGACATCGAACAGCCCTGAGCGTATTGCGCGGGCTGTTCATGTCGGATAGCGAAGGGATTGCGGCGAAAAGGCAGAAAAAAACTTCTCGTTTGCGTCATTTACATCGTCAACACAATTTTTCCGACGTTGAGTCCGTCTTCCATACGCTGGTGAGCTTTACTGGCTTCTGCCAGCGGGAACACGCTGTCAATCACCGGGCTCAGTCCATCTTTACCGAAGCGGGTTAACCAGCACTCTTTAAAGCGGCGGGACATCTCATGCTTCACTTCTTGCGAACGCGATTTCATTACCGTACCGATAATCTGCAGATGGCGGTACAACACCCGATCCAGCGGGATCTTCGCGTTTTCAATGCCCCCCATAATGCCAATCTGCACCAGACGTCCACCAAAGTTGAGTGCGTTCACGTTCCGTTCAAAATAAGGCGCGCCAATAAAATCGAGAATAAGGTCAACCCCCTTATTATCCGTGATGCTGGCGACAACCTCGGGGAAGTCTTCCGTCACATAATCAATGACATAATTGGCACCCAGGCGGCGAACGAGAGCGTGCGCTGCAGCATTCGCTGTGGTGATTACCGTCGCGCCCGTCGCATGCGCCAGTTGCACGGCGGCGCCTCCCACACCGCCGGCTCCGGCGTGGATCAGTACTGTTTCCATGGGTTTCAGTTTACCCAGATGGATAAGCGCTTCATGAGCGGTTACAAAGACCTCAGTAATGGCCGCCGCATGGATATAGTCCATACCTTCCGGCACCGGCATAGCCATCCGGTAATCAATGCGTGCCATTTCTGCATAAGCCCCCCCTCCGACGATACCCATAACACGGTCACCCACGTTATAGCCTTTTACATTCTCTCCAACGGCAATAACGTGACCGGCGATTTCTAGCCCCATAATCGTCGAGTCGCCAAAATCAGGGCGGCCATACCCGCCGCGTCGGTGGGTTAGATCGGCCCGGTTGACCCCCGCCGCCCGCGTGCGGACCAGCAGATCATTGGGGCGCAGCTGTGGGTCTGCGACTTCACTGATGTTAAGTACATCGGCCGGACCGAATTGATCAAAGGTGATTGCTTTCATGATTCTGTTTCCCGAAATAAGAAGATGAATAACCCGTCGTTCAGGCCTGTTCGTCAAACGTGGCATTGGCATAGCCAGACGCGGTAATCGCTGCCGGAAAGCCTGCGTAAAACGCCATGTGCGTAATCAGGGCGGAAATTTCTGTTTTGGTCAGACCGTTTTCAATGCCGCGACGCAAGTGGGCCGGTAGTTCATTGAAGTGATTCAGCGCAATAAGACAGGCGATGGTAATCAGACTACGGTCGCGCGGTGCCAGGTCCGGATCTGTCCAGACATCGGAATACAGCGGTTGCTCAACGAAGTCGGAAAGTTTAGGGGTAAATGCGCGGGCAGCTTCACGCGGGCGAGTAAAATCAACAGGTTTCATGGTCAGTTCCTCTTATATTCTGTCATCAGTGATAGTGTGTTTTAGATTTGGCTGATGAATTTATTCACCAGGTAATGGCCGATACCTTCCCGACCGCCCTCTGAACCATGCCCGCTTTCTTTCATGCCGCCGAAAGGCAGTTCCGTCGCCACCATGCGGTACTGATTAATGCCGATCATCCCGGCTTCAAGGCCATCACCAACATCCAGCACGGTACGGGCGTCTCGCGTAAAAGCGTAAGCTGACAGGGCATACGGCAGACGGTTTGCTTCTGCCAGACCATCCTCAAGCGCGTCGAACGGACGCATCACGGCAATTGGGCCAAAAGGTTCTTCGTGCATGATCCGTGCTTCCATCGGCACATCGGCAAGCACCGTGGGTTCAAAGAAAAAGCCTGGACGGTTGAGTCGTTTCCCACCTGTGAGCACTTTCGCGCCCAGGACGACAGCATCGGCAATCAACGCTTCCATTTTTTCCAGCTGGCGGATATTCGCCAACGGCCCCACCTGGGTGTTTTCTGCCATCCCATCGCCGATCACCAGTTGCTCCGTCGCACTCACAAAGCGTTCGACAAACTGTGAGTAAACACTGCGCTGAATAAGAAAGCGGGTTGAAGAGATACAGATTTGGCCAGTGCCCCGGAACCGGTTAGCCGCCCCGCCAACCGCCGCCGCTTCAATGTCTGCGTCGGCAAAAACCAGTACCGGCCCATGGCCGCCAAGTTCCAGGGTAATTGGTTTAACACCGGCGGCAGCACGCTCAGACAGCAGTCGACCTACCGGTACAGAACCGGTGAATRCCACTTTGCGAATAACCGGTGAGGCGATAAGAGTGGCGGAAACCTGATCTGGCACGCCAAACACAATTTGCAGTACGCCTTTAGGCAAACCGGCATCATCCAGGCAGCGTGCCAGAGCCAGCGCCGTCGCCGGGCTCTCTTCACCGGGTTTCAGGATTACGCTACAACCTGCGGCCAGTGCCGCTGATAATTTGCGTGCCGGGGTAATGGCCGGGAAATTCCACGGGGTAAAGGCGGCAACCGGGCCGATGGGCTCTCTTTTGACCAGTTGCAGCACACCGGGGCGATTTGACGGTACAACACGTCCATCAATGCGGCGGACTTCCTCCGCAAACCATTCAAAATAGTCGGCTGCCCGCAGCACTTCGTCGCGGCTTTCATACAGGGGTTTACCTTCTTCCAGCGTCATTAGCGAGGCAATATGTTCAGCGCGTTCGCGCATCAGGGCGGCGGCATTTTTCATAATGCGGGCGCGTTCGGCAGGCACGGTATGGCGCCAGACGTCATAGCC
>NZ_JBFUHK010000065.1:0-19909 GCF_056402435.1 Rahnella sp. P4_A8
AATTTACTCTCATACTTTCACAAAAGCGCTGGTTGAATTCTCTTCACTTAACTGGGCAGTCAATCAGATGTTTTCTAATTATCAAGTCGCTTTAGATTCATATGACGTCATAATTAAAAAAGAATTTTGAATCAATTATAATATTGGAAACACCCATTTCAAATGGGCCGTCATTATAGATTTACTACTAATGTCAGAACACTTAAACGTCCTTTTTTCGCTCAAAGCTGCCCTTGATCCTTTAGCGGATAGGTCTGAGTAGCTATGCACCTTAAAATGATTCAAGAAATCTTTGTTTCGGGGCAGTGTTAGTAACCGCTACAATTTTTTGCTCATAAAGACGGTCTTTCCACCCATGAATGGTTCACGTCTATCGATTTCATATCCTAGCGCCGCATATAATGCAATGTTCGCCTCGAATGCTTCGTTCGTCTGCAGGCGAATTTCCCCAATCTCCGCTTGAGCTGCTTTACTTTCAACATGCGACAGTAATCTCCGGCCGATTCCAATTCCTTGCCGGTGAGGATGTACCGCAACATTTTCTATCCAAAGATGATCAGCATGGAGACATATTTCGATGAGGCCGACGACATCCCCTGCAACAATGGCCAGGTCAATGTCATGCTCACGGACGACTTTATTAAAATCGGCCTTCATCGGGGTCGGTTCACGACCAATGACCGAAATCCATTTGGAATAGGCCGCAAGAACTATCTCACGAACCAATTCCGCATCATTTTCTTCCGCGCGGCGGAACCCAACGGTGATGTCAGGCGATTTGCTCATCTAAACTCCTTGAAGCTCGGCTGCCACTAAGATGTGCAACATAACAGGCTGTGCAGCTTTGTGACTCATTAACGTCGGATTAGCGCCGCCAGTTCGACGTTGCAACTGCCAGGTTACTGACACTGGATAGAATAATCAAAATGTGTACATCCTCTTTTACGCAGCCCTTGCAGTAATGCCTGTGTCGCACCAGAAGACTTTCCGGATGGCGAACAAACAAGACAAAATTCACGGTGTATAGAAGGTGTCACCGGCAGCACGCACAGGGCTCGCAATTCAGCTGGCAGGGCAGATTCCGGAATCAGCGTCACACCCATGCCTTCACGCACCAGCATGCAGGCGCTGACCCAATCCCGTACTTTTACGCGTACATCAGAGAGCTGCAAGCCTGCCTGCTCCATCAGACTTTTTCCATTAACGACACATCCGCCTGTCGCGAGAATAAAGGGTTGGCCTGCCAGTGCCTCTAGCGTTATGCCATCCGCCTTTGCATTCTGTCCCTGCGGATGACGGGATGGCATGACCGCCACCCATGCATCCTGTCCCAATACAACGTCTGCTCGTCCCGGTTCGGGATTCATGACCACACCCAGATCCACAGTGTCTGCTGCAATCCATTCCTCCACTTCCTCGTCTGTACCTTCCAGTACCACCACGTCGATGCCCGGATGCAGACGCTTAAAGTCGCGCAGCAGCCCAGGCAAAAATGTGGACGTCACCGAGGGAAAACTGGCGAGGCGAATGCGTCCGCCCTTTAAACCGCGGCTCTCATCAGCCAGCACGCGGATGGCGTTCAGCCGTTCAAGCATTATCCTTGCCTGTTCGATAACCTGCTCACCCAGCGCGGTGACGCCGATGTGTCGACGCTCACGCGTGAACACCGGGAACCCAAGTGAAGCCTCTAACTGAGCGATAGCCTGACTGGCGCCGGACTGAGTCATTCCCACCTCTTCAGCGGCGCGTGAGATATTGCTGGCATCCGCCACGGCGACCAGTAAACGCCAGTGCAAAAGATTCATCATAGGTATCAGTAGCTCAGCTAATAGTTAATTTATGAATCATTAATTTTACAGCACGAGACACATTACGCACAGTGTGTTCAGGAACGGCCAGCACATTGCTAAAAAGCTTTTCAATTTTATCGGAGAGACCATGAAACTTTATTACGCCCCTGACACCTGTTCGCTTTCACCCCACATCGTGTTGCGTGAGCTCGGGCTTGAATTTGAACTGGTCAAAGTGGACAACAGAAGCAAACTCACCGCAGACGGACGTGACTTCCGTATCATTAATCCAAAAGGCTATGTCGCCGCGCTGGAACTGGACAATGGCCAGATACTCACTGAAGGGCCGGCCATTGTGCAATACCTCGCTGACTTGAAGCCGGAAAGGGGGCTGGCACCGCGAGCGGACAGTTGGGCGCGAGTGCGTCTGCAGGAATGGCTAAACTTTATCACCAGTGAAATACATGCGGGGTCCGCACTGCTGTTCAACTCCACATTGCCTGAAGACGTCAGAACGATCTTTCGTGAAAAGCTCTTCCGGCGGTTCGATTTTCTGCAGGATACGCTCAATGAAAAAGCCTATCTGACGGGCCCCTCGTTCAGCGTTGCTGATGCTTACCTTTTCACCGTGCTGGGTTGGTGTAAATTCTTTTCCATCGAACTGAATCGCTGGCCTGTATTAACGGCGTATATGGCAAATATCAATGCGCGTCCTGCCGTGCAGGCTGCCTTACTTGCAGAAGCATCTCAATAAGCCCGATAAAGCTTATGGCGGATGCAAATGTCTGACAGGTGCAAAGTAAAAGATCCGCTTCCCGCTGCCCAGTGACATCCTTTTTGTGGGGCGTTCGTTTAGTGCCAGAGCGGACGTTACAGCTAAAACCCGTCCTGTTCTTGAAAACATCACTAATAAATGGTCGATTTTAATTCTCACGTTTATTGCATTGTACGAATGGGCGCTGGAGCATGGAGCAGAAATGGAACGGGCCCAGGAGGTGTACGACTCGTCCCGGGTGAAAGAGATTTAGAACTCTGCGGCCAGCGCGAGACTTTCGCGGGCAGAACGGGGGAATCTGGTCGCGTTACGGCTTCAGGAAGCCCCGGTACGGTGGAGCAGGTTTGACAGACAGCATTTGCCCGGAGGTCTCTTGAGGCCTGATGCATTCAGGCCGGAACAATAATTGCGCATTCAGGGGGGGTAATAAACGACAGGAGATCGCCTCATCCGCGGCCAACCCCAGCGAGCGTGGCTTTTCGCGCCAAAGGCGATATCACATCATTAAAAATGATTAAATGTCATGACTCAGCCTGCAATAAGTTAATCATTAATAGCCGGTGAGTGGTTTTTATATCGTTCAATTAACAGGTGTAAAATCCCCATTGCACCGTGCGCATAAAAATAGACTTCAATAAAAGTAGTAAGGAACTTATGCCACCCGATAATTTTATCCGCTAAATCAGATTCAACAGTATTGAGTAAGAACCATAATCCACCCGATATGGCTACGCATAATAACGCCAGAACACCAAGCCCCTGAATAGTACTGGCAATGCCACCGGAATGGGCTTCAGGTAAGCGATATTTCATCAGCGTATTGATATCTTGTTTAATACCCTCAAAATCCAGCTTAGCCCAGGCAAAATAGTAAGTAAAACCTCTCTGGGTCATCATCCAGCCAAGCATCAGGAAGCCACAGATAATCAGCCCTGACCCGGAAATTACATGCACCCAGGTTATCACGCTGTCCAGGCCATGCCCGGCAAGCGCTTCAGTTTCAGTAAAGTTGGAGTTGATAATTTGTGAAAGTATTAAAAGTGCCACAACGATGTGCAGGGCACGAAAAAAAGGGGCGTACTCATGGGGTAACATATTCCAAATTCGTGATTTCATAGCGATTGCCTTAATGGATTGATCGACATTCTGAATCTTACGAAAGAATTATTAGCTTAACCTTAATTTTAAAATTATTTGCCAGCACGTTCTCATTCCGTCAACGTGGCAATAAATATTGAGAAGTGATAACTATTATTATTACCATCGGCATTTTGGCCTATTAACTGAACCCATGGCCAAACGCATTTTGCCGGGATTATTTATGCTATCTGGCAAATAACGCCCCCCGGTTGCTGTCATTTCAGCCCGACGACATTATTTCCTCATGCATACCCTTAACCTGCCTTTTCTGCGAATCCCTCCGGCAGGCAGCCGGCAGGTTTTTGTGACTGAGGGTGAAACCCTGATAAATCATGATTAATTAGCAGAAATTAATCTATCGACGGCGGTCTTTAAGGTTGTCGGCTGAGAATATACGATATATTCTCAATGCTTAATTCTTCGCCGGATCACCGCCATGACGACTGCCAGACCCTTGCTCGACGTTCGCCACCTCGCCATTCATACCGATGCCGGATTACCGCTGGTCAAACCGCTTTCCCTGCAGGTGAATTGCCGTGAAATGGTGGCGCTGGTGGGGGAATCCGGTTCCGGTAAAACGCTGAGTTCGCTGGCGCTGATGGGATTGCTGCCGCCGGGTGTGAGTATGACGGGCGGTGAAATCTGGCTGGCTGATAAACAGATTGCCAGCCCGCAGGGCGCGTTTGACACGGCTGTGCGCGGTAAACGGCTGGGGATGATTTTTCAGGAACCGATGACCAGCATGAATCCGGTGCTGAAAGTCGGTGAACAGATAGCTGAAGTGCTGGTGCGCCATCTGGGATTGGGCTGGAAACAGGCGCACCGTGAGGCCATCGCTTTGCTGGATCGGGTCGGGATCCAGAATCCTGAGCAACGGGCGAAACAGTATATCCACCAGCTTTCCGGCGGCATGCGCCAGCGGGTCATGATTGCCAGCGCCATCAGTTGTAAGCCGTCGCTGCTGATTGCCGATGAGCCGACCACTGCGCTGGATGTCACCATTCAGGCACAGATTCTGGCGTTGCTGCTGGAATTGCAGCAGGAAATGGAGATGGGCGTGCTGCTGATCACCCACGACCTGAGCGTGGTGGCGCGTTACGCTGACCGCGCTTACGTCATGCATCAGGGAAATCTGGTGGAAGCAGGGCCGGTGGCAACACTGCTGACCGATCCGCGGGAACCTTACACCCGCAAACTGATCGCCGCTTCCCAGCCTGAACCGCGTCCGTTCAGCGCAGAAATCAGCGCGGCATCGCCGCTGGTGCGTTTGCGTGAACTGACCAAAAGCTATCCGCAGGCGCAGCGTTTACCTTTCATTCCGGCAAAACGGCAAACGGTGCTTTTTCCGACGTCGCTGGATATCCGTCGCGGCGAAATTCTGGGGCTGATCGGCGAATCCGGTTCGGGGAAAACCACGCTGGGGCGGGCGATCATTGGCCTGACGGAAACTGACAGCGGTGATATCGAATTTGATGGCGTTTCCCTGACCCGCGCCAGTCACGCCACGCGGCAGAAAATGCGCAGCCGCGCACAGATAATTTTCCAGGATCCGTACGCCAGTCTGAACCCTAAAATGACCATCGGTGAGCAAATTGCTGAGCCGCTTCGTGTCTGGAAATTGCGTCCTGCCGGGCAGATTCAGGCGCGGGTAGATGAATTACTCACGCTGGTGGGGCTGGAAGCGCACCACGCCAGCCGGTTGCCCGGCGCATTTTCCGGCGGTCAGCGTCAGCGCGTGGCGATTGCCCGTGCGCTGGCGTTAGAACCGGAACTGCTGGTGGCGGATGAAGCCGTGTCGGCGTTAGATCTCTCGGTTCGCGGGCAGATCCTGGCATTGCTGGATGAGCTCCGGCGACAACTCGGCCTGACCGTGCTGTTTATCAGCCATGATCTCGCTGCGGTAAAACAGGTGTGCGACCGCGTGGTGGTGCTTTATCACGGTAACATTGTGGAGAGCGGGCTTACGGCGCAGGTGCTGGGCGCGCCGCAGCACGCGTATACGCAAACTTTACTGGCGGCAGCGCCGGATATCAGGCAGGCGTTGCAACTGCGCAACGTCAGTTAAAACCCGTCAGCAGGGGCAGTTCAGGATGTTCCGCCCATTCATGCCAGGATCCGACATAAATGGCCAGTTGCCTGTAACCCGCCAGTTGCAGGGCGGTGAATACCGTGGCGGCACGTGCGCCCCGGTGACAATAAATAATGATCCCCCGGTCGGGATGCAGTCCGGCTTTCTCCGCGCGATGGCGGATTTCTCCGGCATCCTGAAACGCGCCGTTATGCACCACATCCTCCCAGAACAGCAATCTTGCACCGGGAATTCTTCCTGCCCGGTGGCAGCATTCATGCGCAAATTCACCGCTGAATTCTGACGGACGCCGGGCGTCCAGAATCTGTGCGCCGGACGCCTGTGCCGCAAGCACTTCCGTCCGCGTGGCCGTCAGCGAATTAAGTTGCGCGATCACCGTACTGTCTGGCGCACGGTAATCCGGATTTTCTGCGCTTATCACTGCGCTGTTGCCGGTTCCCGGCATCAGCTCGCCGCCTGCGCGTTGCCAGGCATCCAGCCCGCCATCGAGCACCAGCGGCTGGCAGACGCCGCCGCACAGCGCAAACCACGCACCGCGCGGGGAGCGCATGCCGACCTGTTGTTCAAAGAAAACAGGTGTGACGTTGTCACGGATGTCCAGCGACTGCCAGGCACGCTGAAAGGCATTGAACAGGCTGTTCACACCGGCTTCAGTGCTGTCGGGAATAAAGTAATCATAAACATTCAGATGATGCGCGCCCGGCAGGGTTGCGGCCTGCCACTGAGCGATCTCACGCACATCAATCAGCGCGAACTGTTCGCCATTTTTTTGGCGTTCACGCAGCTCTGCGGCGCTGATAATGATGCGCGGCAAGGGGAAAGCAGAGTAATCAGGCAAGGTAAAATGACTCCGGAAAAAGCGGTAACAGCGTGCCGGTTCGCCGCTGCTGCGCGAGTGCCAGCACGCGGGCCGCCAGGGCGATGTCGAAAACGTTGAGGCCAAACGAGGAGAAATACACACTGTCATCCGGCGCAGGTCGCCAGCCATCGAGCAGCAGATTGCTTAAATCAGCATCAACGCGATCCGGCGAAAATTGCCCGGCGCGGTACATCTGGAAGAGGCTTTTGGCGCTGGTTTCGCAGAAATCTCCCCACAAATCGACCACCACTTTTGTGGCGAGGGCAATCGCCTCAAACGCGACTTCGTGATAACCCACCTGAATAACCAGCCTTCCGGGGCGGATTGCCTCCGCGCCCAGCAGCGGTTCGGCGGCGCTGGTGCAGGTGATTACGGCGTCGATGTCTTGTGCGCAGGCGTGCGGTAAACCGGTGATTCGGACCAGCGGCCACGGCAGGTTGTCGCTGTCTGGGACAAAAGCAGATGCGCTGCGGCTCCACCAGCTGACCTGTTGCAGGTCCGGGAAAAGCTGACGCAGCATATCGAGATGCGCCGTGGCCTGCACGCCGGTGCCAAGCAGCAGAATGCGCTGTACGGGACGCGGTGCGGCATGGCGTAACGCCAGCGCCGAGACGGCAGCGGTGCGGGCGGCAGTCAGCGCGGCGCTTTCCACCAGCCCGAGTGGCAGACCGTTATCTGCGCGGTTAATCAGCGTCATCGCCATCGCCTGCGGCAGCCCGTCGTGGGCATCGGGGCGATGTGCCGTCCATTTCACGCCAGCGGCATTGAAACGACCGCCTACGCAGGCGGGGAGCGCGTAGGCTTTTCCCCGCGCACCAGCAAGACTGACGTGGGTTTCCGCTGGCATCTGCGTCTGTTGCTGGCGCATTAAGGTGACAACGTCACGTACATCATCCAGCGCGGCCTGCGCCTGCGTACCGCCGAGCGCCATGACATCCCGCTGATTCAGATAGCGAAAACCCTGCGTCATCTCAGTGCTCCAGCAAGGTCTGTGCAAACGGATACAGCGCCGGTGAGCCGCCACAGTGCACGAAAATCACCCGTGAACCGGCGCTGATTTTGCCTTGCTCCACCAGACTGATCAGCCCGTGCATGGCTTTGCCGGTGTAGACCGGATCCAGCAGCAAACCTTCGGCCTGCGCAACGCGGTAGATGGCATCAATGCCGCCGTCAGACGGCACGCCGTAGGCGGTGCCGACAAATTCGTCTTCAATCCAGATATCGTCAGGCGTCCAGTGTTGCGGCCATTCCAGCAAATCAGCACAATCCTGCGCCATGGCGGAAATACGTGTCCGGAACCATTCCGCTTTGGCACTGACGCTGATACCCACGATTTTGGTGTCCGGCCAGTATTTACGTGCGCCGACATACAGCCCGGCCAGCGTACCGCCGGAACCGGTCGGCGCGACAATCACGTCAGGCGGCAACTGATGACGTTCTTTAAGCTGGGCGTCCATTTCTTCGATAGCGCGCACATAACCCAATGCGCCGAGCGGCGTGGCGCCGCCGAGCGGGATAATCAGCGCTTTTTCACCGCGTTCCTGTGCCGCGTCGGCATGGGCATTCATCGCCCCTTCAATCTGGGTGAAATAGCCGTCAGGATCGAGAAACTCCAGCTCCGCGCCGAACAGCTTATCGAGCAGAAGATTGCCCTGATAGGTTTCCGGCTGATGGCCGCGCAGCACCAGCACCGGTTTCATGCCGAACTTACGCGCCGCCGCCGCCACCATCCGGGCATGGTTGGACTGATGCCCGCCGGTGGTGATAACCACATTGACCTGCTTGCGGCAGGCATCGGCCATCAGATATTCCAGTTTGCGGACTTTATTACCGCCGCCGCCGAAGCCGGTGTAATCATCACGTTTGATATCCAGCGTGATGCCGAGTGAGTCGCCGAGTGTGCTCAGGCGTTCGAGCGGTGTGGGGAAGAATCCCAGTGAAACACGTTCAAAATTATCTGCTTGTTTCATCATAATTTTCCTGGTGATTATCTTTTAAAACATTCCCGGATGTTGACGCAAAGCCTCGCCGGATTATTCCGGCAAAGCAGAAAAAGGGGTGTCGCGGGCGTAAAAACGGATCCAGTCGGTGACGGATTGCTGAAAGCGTTCCAGCCCGCGCAGGGTGACAAATTCATTCACGCCGTGCGCATTGCCGCCGTGGCCGAGGCCGCCAATCAGAAAGGCCGGTGCGATGCGGGCAAAGGTATACGCCGGTGCGCAGCCGGGTGCCCACGGCCAGACCTGCGGTTGCGCGCCCTGAGCCTGATAGCTGGCGAGCAGGGCATCGACGCCGGGGCTGTTGCGCGGGAAACGGTGGCCGGGGTAACTGTCGTCCAGCTCAAGTTCCACGCCGTCGAATTCCGCCCGGCTGAGCGTCTGGCGGATTGCCGCCAGCAGGTTTTCACCGTCAATGCCCGGCGGTACGCGCAGCGCGAGTTCCGCGCTGGCGCTGTGCGGGATCACGCCCCGTGCCTGTTGCGGATCACTGCAGATTTCTGAAATGTTGAGCACCGCGCCGTTGATCAGTTGTTGCAGGCAGGCCAGCGTATCGCCGCTGACCGATAATTTTTCACTGCGGCGAAAGTGCAGTTCATCGCTGATGCTGAACTGTTGCGCCAGGGTATGCAGCAGCCGGTTTGCCGGTTCATCCACCGTCTGACGGGCGATGACGCCGCTGTTTTCGGCGGGTGCAATGGCATGAAGGGCATGAACCAGCCGCCAGACGGGATTGGCAATCCAGTTGGCGTTACTGGCATGGATAGCCGCGTGAGGGCCACCCCATGCGCCGCCGCTGACCCGTAAACGGCCGCCGCTCAGTCCGCTGAAACCGAGATACACGCGAGGTGCGCCGCCGCCGTATTCACACAGCGAAGGGAAAAATACCGCCCCGGCGGACGGCACCGGACAGGGTTCCTGCGCCAGGTAACGCCGTAACCGGCCACTGCCCGTTTCTTCCTCGCCTTCGAGAATGATCTCGAGATTAACGTCCGGCCCGCCTGCGTCACACAGCGATTTTATCGCCATCAGCATGCCTGCCAGTGGCCCTTTATTGTTCTCTGCGCCGCGTGCGATATACACCGCACCGGTGCCCGGCCATTCGGTAATACCGCCGGTGAAGGGCGGGAATTCCCAGCCTTCGTCCGTGGCAGGCATCACGTCGTACATGTTGTACAGCACCAGCGTTTTTGCCGCCTGATGCTCAATGCGCATGTGCACCAGCGGCGGCGTGTTGTCGTCGTTCTGCTGGCTGACCGGCAATACCGGCACACCGTGCAGATTCTGGCGGATCCAGTCTTCCAGCCACTGTGCCAGTTCGCGCTGCGGGCTGAGCTGGCCGGAAACACTGGCGAACGGCGTCATCGCCTTGAGTAAATCGAGCGTCGGTTGCAGCGCAGGGGGAACGGGATGTGTCACAGGCGGATCCTCGGATTGAGTACCACATAGAGCAAATCGATAATCAGGTTGATGCCGACAAACACCAATGCAGCAAGCAGCACAATGGCCTGTACCAGCGGGAAATCACGGTTCTGGATCGCCTGAACGGCGAGGCGACCAATACCCGGCCAGGCAAAAATGATTTCGGTCACCAGCGCACCGCCAAGCAGCGAGGCGAAATACATTCCCTGCACTGTAATGACCGGGATCAGCGCATTGCGTAAACCGTGGCGAACCACAATCCGCCAGCGGCTCAGCCCTTTGGCGCGGGCGGTACGGATGTAATCTTGTTGCAGAACGTCAATCAGGCTGGCGCGGATCAGCCGCGCAATGGCGCTCATATAATACGCGCCGAGGCTGATGGCAGGCATCACCAGCTGACTGGCGCTGCCATAACCGCCGGACGGCAACCAGCGCAGGTTCAGGCTGAAGGCGATGATCAGCAGCAGGCCAAGCCAGAACACCGGCACCGCCTGACCGCTGAAGGCCAGCAGGCGTGAGACCAGATCCCATAGCGTGTTCTGATATAACGCGCTGACGATACCGAGCAGCAAACCGGCGACGGTACTCCAGAGTAACGCGGTAATGGCCAGCAGCAGGGTGGCGGGAACGCGCTGGCCGATGAGTTCGGTGACCGGCTGGCTGTAGCGCAGTGATTCGCCCAGATCGCCCTGTAAAACACCGGTCAGATAATGCCAGTACTGCCACGTCAGTGAACGGTCAAAGCCCATGCTGTGGCGGAAATTGTCGATTTCCTGCTGGCTGGAGCCCGGCGGCATCATGACCGCAGCCGGATCGCCGGTCAGGTGCAGGCTGTAAAAAATCAGCAGTGACACACCAAACATCACCAGCACTGACTGCCCGAGGCGTTGCAAGATATAACGCAGCATATCAGTCGAGCCTCGTGTGGGTTTTACGCAGCAGGCTGTCGCCGAGCAGGTTGCAGCCAATCACCAGTGCGGCAATCACCAGCCCCGGCCAGAGCACCAGCCACTGTGCGAGCAGCATATAAGAACGGCCTTCGCCGATCAGATTACCGAGCGTCGGCGTCGGCGGCTGAATGCCCATGCCGAGAAAACCAATCGACGCTTCCAGCACGATCAGGCGCGGAATATCCAGCGTCAGCAGCACGATCAGCGGGGTCATCAGATTGGGCAGCACGTGGCGCAGCAAAATGCGCGGGGTGGAAAATCCCATGGCTTTGACCGATTCAATAAATTCCAGCTCGCGGATTTCCAGCGTTTTGGCACGGGCGACACGGGCATAAATCGCCCAACTGGTCACGCCCATGATCACAATGATATTGGTGAGTGACGCGCCGAACAGCGCCATCACCAGTAAGATCAGCAGGATGAACGGCACCGCCAGCTGGATGTCCATCAGGCGCATGATCAGCGCGTCGAGCCAGCCGCCGGTATAACCGGCAATCATGCCCAGCGCCGAGCCCGTCACCGCCGCAATTAACGCTGCCAGCAACACCACCATCAGCGAAAGCCGCGTACCGGATAAAATACGCGACAGCAAATCGCGCCCCAGTTGATCGGTGCCCAGCAGATGATGGCCGCCCGGCGAGGAAAAGGCCGCAGCCAGATCATTGGTCAGCGGATCCGGCAGGGGCAGCCACGGCGCCAGCAGCGCCGGAACAATCACCAGTAGCAGCAACAGTCCGCCGAGGAGCCCGTCGCCGTAAAACCGGCGGCGGGATTTCCTTTGCAGGGTTGTACGCAGTGAAATCATTTCATCCTCAGGTCAAACAGCGGGATCCGCGAATCGGCGCGGCCGGTGAAGGTCACGTTGTCGGCACTGGCATACAGGGAATCTTCTTTGTACAGCGGAATAAGCGGTTGCTGACTGGCGACAACCTGCTGTATCTGCTGCAAAATCTTCTCACGCTTGGCCGGGTCGACCGTGGTACGGCTGCTGTTCAGCAGGGCATCCAGTTCAGGCGAATTCACCGTAGAATACGGCTCGCCGGAGTGCAGGATCGGATAAAGCGCGGCATCGGCGTCCAGCGTCTGTGTTGATCCCCACGCCAGCATGTACATCGGTGCCTGTTTCTGCGCCGCGACCTGCTGGGTATAGACCGACCATTCCGGCACTTCGAGTTGCGCTTTCACGCCGATGGCTGCCAGATCCTGCACAATCGCCTGGGCGACGTCTGCACTGGCAATATAACGGCGGGGTGCCTGGAAGCGCAGGGTGAAGCCTTGCGGATAGCCCGCTTCTGCCAGTAACGCTTTGGCTTTGGCGATGTCCTGCGCCGGTGCAGGGATCGCCTCATAGCCAAAATCTTTCGGTCCGGCCATGGTGCCGGTCGGCGTGCCGAAACCGTGCAGTAAATCGCGGGTATAGGCCGTGCGGTTCAGCGCCAGTGATAACGCCTGACGGACGCGCACATCATTCAGCGGTTTCTGGTCGTTCTTCAGTCCGAGGTAAATGGTCAGTCCGCCATTTTTTACCTGTTCGAGATGCACGCCCGGTTTATTTTTCAGCGCCGGCACCAGATCGGCCGGTACGCCATCAACCAGTTGTACTTCGCCGGTCAGCAGGGCGGTGATGCGCCCGGTGGCCTCCGGGATCGGACGCCAGGTGACGGTATCGATGGCGGGCTTGCCGCGCCAGTAATCCGGATTGGCCTGCATCACCACTTTTTCATCGGGAATAAATGCGGTGAGGGTGTACGCGCCGGAACCCACCGGTTTGCGGGCAAATTCCGCAGCACCGACTTTGGTGACATACGCCGGTGGCACAATATAGGTCGGGTAGCGACTCATGCGGGTTGGCAGCAGCGGGTCGGGGCCGGTGGTGTGGATTTTCACCTGATAATCGCCGGTAACTTCCACGGATTTGATGGTGCGGATATACGAAATGGTCGGCGCGTGATTCGCAGGATCCAGAATACGGTCGATAGAGAATTTCACCGCCTGCGCATTGACCGGCTCGCCGTCGCTGAACTTCACACCCTGACGCAGGGTGAACTCCCAGGTGGTATCATCGGGTGATTTCCAGCTTGTCGCCAGCCCCGGTTGCAACTGCATATTGGCGTCGCGCAGCACCAGCGTATCAAAGAGGTTATCCACCAGTGTGGCAGACTCTTTCAGGAAACCCGGATCCATCGCCGTGGCGGAAGCTGGCTGGGCGATCACCAGTTCAGAGGCGAAAGCAGCCGGTGTTGTCAGGCTGATAAGCAGGGCCAGTGAAGCCGGTTTAAAGGCAGGTATTCTCATTACGGTCATTCCCAAAGTGAAGCCGCCAGAAGAGTTGACGGAATTAACGTGAAGGTTGTGCGTCACAAAAACGGTCAATCAGTATTCAATTCCTTAATACATGATATATCCTATATAATGTATTTTTGGCAAGCTACAGATTAAACCGCAAAAGAAAAGCCATTATTTTGCTAAAGGAAAACGTCAGATGTTTGAGATGGAAAAAGCGCAGCGTGTCAGCCTCACTATGCAGGTGGAGGCCAAACTGAAAGGGGCATTAATTGTCGGCGTACTCAAACCGGGCGCGCGGCTGGTGACCAAAGAAATTGCTGAAAAACTGGGTACCAGCGTGACGCCGGTGCGCGAAGCGTTGCTGCGTCTGGTGTCGGCGGGCGCGCTTGATGCGACGCCGGCACAGGCTTTTCTGGTGCCTAAAATTGCGCTGGCGCGGTATCAGGAAATCACCCTTATCCGCAAAAATCTTGAAGGGCTGGCGGTATCGCAAGCCTGCGGGCAGATCACTGCGCAACACCTCGCTTTACTGAAAACGCTGAATACCCGATTTATGGCGGCGAAAGTGGAAAATAACGTTGAGGATGCTTTAGAGGCTAACCGGGAGTTTCGTTTCACTCTGTATGAAATGGCCGCGATGCCCACGCTGACCGCGCTGATTGAGCAGTTGTGGGTGCAGATTGGTCCGTGTTTTAACTATCTTTATCCGCAGTCACCGCATATGGCGCAGGGCCAGCATAATTACGATCAACTGCTGGTGGCGCTGGAAGCGGGCGATGTTAAACGCTGCGTGAAGCTTATCCACAAATCGATTGATGACGGCGCAGCCATTCTCGGTAAGCATTATTTTCTACAGGAGTGACGGGCGGTTGCCGGGAGTCAGGAGGCATTGCCAGACTGCAACACGCAGTCTGGCAGGGGCGTTCATCAGAACATCAGCACCATCCACGGATAGGCAATCAGCATCATGCCGCCGAGGAAAATCGCGCCGAAGATGGTACCGAGGCGCCAGTAATCTTTGGTTGGCAGATAGCCGCTGCCGTAATAAATCGGGCTAGGGCCGGTGCCGTACGGGGTGATGATCCCCATCACGCCCAGCGAGGTCACCATCATCAGGCAGTAAACCGGCATATTGATGCCCGGGATAGCCGCCGCAATGGTCAGCATCGCCGGTAACAGCGCGGTGGTATGCGCCGTGGTACTGGCGAACAGGTAGTGCAGCAGGAAGAACGCAATCAGCAGCATAACAGCGGCGACCTGCGGGTCGAATCCGTCGAGTAACTGACCGCCTTCTTTACCCAGCCAGGCAATAAAACCAACGCGGGCCAGACCATCCGCCAGCGCGACCAGCGTCGCAAACCACGCGAAGGTGTTCCAGGCCGGTTTATTACTGGTGATATCGTTCCAGTTCAGCACGCCGGTCCACAGCATCAGCACCACGACCAGCAACGCAGCCAGCGCGGGTTCAATCCACGCAGCGGCAAAAATCCACATCAGCAGCGCAGAACACACAAAGATCAGCAGCAGGATTTCGTTACGCGACAGCTTACCCAGTTTGTCGAGTTCGCTTTTCGCCCAGCGCGGCACCTCGTCATTAATCTTCACTTCCGGCGGATAGAACCAGTAGGCCAGCAAAGGCATGGTCAGGATCAGCAGCACCCCCAGCGGCAGGAACGCCAGGAACCACATACCCCAGGAAATCGTAAAGCCGGTGATACTTTTCACCAGCGCCAGTGCCAGCAGGTTCGGGGCCAGCGCCGACAGGAACATCGAACTGGTGATACACGCGGCGGTAATCGCCACCCACATTAGATAAGAACCGATTTTGCGCGCACTCGGATCATTGGGTTTGGAGCCGTATAACGGCGGCAGGTTGGCGATGATCGGGTAAATGGTTCCGCCGCTGCGTGCGGTATTGGACGGCGTGAAAGGTGCCAGCAACAGATCCGCAAAGGTAATGGCGTAACCTAATGTCAGGCTGCGACGGCCAAGATATTTCACCAGAATCAGCGCCAGACGGCGACCAAACTGCGTTTTGTCATATCCTGCGGCAAACATAAACGCGCCAAAAATAAGCCAGACCGTCGAGTTGCCGAAGCCGCTCACCGCCCATTTGAACGCCTCGGTGGGCATTTTAAATTTCGGGTTGGCGATTTCTTCCGGGCTGAATAACAGCCACTGACTGAAGAGGGCGATCACCACCACGCCGGTCAGGCCGATCACGGCGCCGGGCAAGGGCTCGAAAATCAGGCCGACAATCACGCCGACAAAGATGGCGAAGAAATGCCACGCATAGGGTTCAAGCCCGGCGGGGACCGGCGTCAGCAGTAAAAGCACCGCCACCAGCACCGGCAGGAACAACATAATCAGACGTTTTTTTAGTCCCCCGGAGGCCGGATCGGCCTTGCCGGGAACATTCAATGTCGATGTGGGTTTCATAAATTTTGTCTGCCCGTAATTGAGTGTGAGCGTTACGCCACGGTTATCAAAGATGGTGTTCTGATTCGGAAAACCATTAATTTCTTTCGAACTTAAATGCGTTAAGCGGTACGCAATGACAGCGGGTCCACTGTGACGAAATTAAGATGTTACTTTTATTCTTAGCCTGAATGACGCAATACATTCACTTATATCAATACGGTATCATTACAATAAGTGTGGTTATTTATTTATCGAAATAATCCGTTTAAGTGAATGTAGAGTAAATTTGCGTAAACGCCAGTTGTTGCAGTCAACTCTATGATTTTGAAGGTGAGATTTTTTATGTTATTCTAATGTTGATTTTTGTCAACTCATCATTAACAATTGAAGGTGGCATGGGTTTCTGTGTCGGATAAATAAACAACTCCTGTTTTCAGCACGTTTATAACGCCAATTTCATCGCCTGATGCAAATAAATTAGCTAACAGATTTCTATATTCGCCTGCTTCGGATTGCTTAATTAAACGTAGTTTTTTTACGGTAAGTAATGCGGTCATGGAAAAATTCAAGACTTACAGATTTCGGAGTTGATCATAATGAATAAGCTGACACCGGTACTGAATCCGCTCACGCTGCCAAACGGTGCGGTACTGAAAAACCGTCTGCTGATGGCCCCGATGACTACCTGCACCGGCTTTTATGACGGTACCGTCACCAGTGAACTGGTGGAATATTACCGTGACCGTGCTGGCAGCATCGGCACAATCATCGTCGAATGTTGCTTCATTGACCGCATGGGCCCGGCGTTTCCGGGTGCTATCGCTATCGACAGCGATAACAAAATTGCCGGTCTGAAGAAAATTGCCGATGCCATTAAATCCAAAGGCTCGAAAGCGATTTTACAGATTTACCACGGTGGCAGAATGGTGGAACCGGAGCTGATCGGCGGCCGTACGCCTGTCGCCCCAAGCGCCATCGCTGCACCCCGTGAAGGCGCGACCCGGCCAAAAGAACTGACCGGCGAAGAAGTGGAAACCATGATCACCAAATTTGGTGATGCCGTTAACCGCGCCATTAAAGCCGGTTTCGATGGTGTGGAAATCCACGGCGCAAACACCTATCTGATCCAGCAATTTTACTCGCCGAATTCCAACCAGCGCACCGACAAATGGGGCGGAGACCGCGACAAACGCGCCCGTTTCCCGCTGGAAGTGCTCGACATCACCCACAAAATGGCAGAGCGCTTTGCCGACGCCTCCTTCATTATCGGCTACCGTTTTTCGCCGGAAGAGCTGGAAGTGCCGGGCATCCGTTTTGACGACACGATGTATCTGCTGGAAAAACTCGCTGCGCGCGGGCTGGACTATGTGCATTTCTCGGTCGGACAACTGTTGCGTCCCTCTATCGTCGATACGCAGGACCCGACGCCGCTGATCACTAAATTCCGTGCCATGCGCTCTGAAACACTGGCTAAAGTGCCGGTGATTGGCGTCGGCGGCGTGATCAATAAAGCTGATGCCGAAAAAGGGCTGGAATACGGTTTTGATCTGATCGCGGTGGGTAAAGCCTGTATTGCTTATCCGGACTGGGCTGACCGCATCGTCAATAACGATCATCTTGAGCTGTTTATCGACAGCCATAAACGCGAAGAACTGAACATCCCTGAACCGCTGTGGCGCTTCTCTCTGGTTGACGCCATGATCCGCGACACCAGCGTCACCGGCCGTAAATACAAAGCCGGGGTGTATCAGGAGAAAGTCGAAGCCGAAGCGCTGAAACTGAAAATCAGCGTCACGCTCGACACTGACCGTATTACCGATATCGCGCTGGTGAAAGACGACTCGCTGGACGTCGATTTCACGACCACCTTCGAAAGCCTGCGTACGCGCATGCTGGTCGCCAACAGCCCGCACGTCGATGCCATTACCGGTGCGACCACCCAGAGTGAGGCGCTGAAAAAAGCCGTTTCCCGCGCGCTGGCAACTTCCAGCAAAGAACACGTCATCGAAGAAGGCGGCAACCCGCAGGCACCGCAAAACTACGACGTTGTGGTGATCGGCAGCGGCGGCGCAGGACTGGCTGCAGCGATTCAGGCGCACGACGAAGGCGCGCATGTGGTGATTATCGAGAAGATGCCCACTATCGGCGGCAATACCATCAAAGCCTCCGTCGGGATGAACGCCGCAGAAACCCGTTTCCAGAAACTGAAAGGCATCGAAGACAGCAAAGACCTGTTCTATGAAGAAACGCTGAAAGGCGGCAAGTTCAAAAACAACCCGGTGCTGCTGAGAGAGTTTGTGGAACTGGCACCGGAAGCCGTCGAATGGCTGGCGGCGAAAGAGATTGAACTGAATGACATCACCATCACCGGCGGGATGAGTATCGACCGTACACACCGTCCGGCGGATCGTTCCGCCGTTGGTGGTTTCCTGATCAGCGGCCTGGTGAAAAATATCAACAAGCGCGATATCGAAGTGCTGCTTGAAACCTCCGTCGCCGAAATCCTGTCCGAAAACGGCGTGGTGACCGGCGTGAAAGTGGTGGATGAATATAATGACAGCCGCATTCTGAATGCGAAAAGCGTGATTGTCGCCACCGGCGGTTTCAGTGCTAACCGCGAGATGGTGGTGAAATATCGCCCGGAACTGGATGGTTTTGTGACCACCAACCATGCGGGTGCGACCGGCAGCGGGATTGCCTTGCTACAGAAACTGGGCGCGGACACGGTGGATATGGGTGAAATCCAGATCCACCCGACGGTGGAACAGACCACGTCTTATCTGATTTCCGAAGCCATTCGCGGCGGCGGCGCGATCCTGATCAGCCAGGCCGGAAAGCGTTTCTATAACGAGATGGAAACCCGCGATAAAGTCTCGGCTGAAATCATCGCCTTACCGGAGAAAAGTGCGTGGGTGATCTTCGATGAACAGGTGCGGTCGAATAACAGAGCGGCTGACGAGTATATCGCCAAAGGCTTTGTGATAAGCGCGCCAACGCCGGAGAAACTGGCAGTAAAACTCAATATGGATCCTCACACGTTGTCGGAAACCCTGCTGCGCTACAATCTGTTTGTGGTGGAGAAAAAGGATGAAGACTTTGGACGTACCACTGCGCTGCGCCATCCGCTCAATCAGGGGCCGTTCTTTGCTATCCGCATCGCGCCGGGCGTGCATCACACCATGGGCGGTGTGACCATCAGCCCGGATACCGCCGTGCTTGATGTGCAAAAACAGGTGATCACCGGTGCCTGGGCCGCAGGCGAAGTGGTCGGCGGCATCCATGGCGCAAACCGCATCGGCGGTAACGCTGTCGCCGATATCATTATCTTCGGCATTCTCGCCGGTAAGAATGCGGCGGCGCTGGCGAAGCGGTAAGCGACAGAAGGTTAATGCTTTAAAATGAAAAACCCACGTGTGAGCGTGGGTTTTTTTATGGGTTACGATAAGCTGAAAAGTTTAACATCATAATCTGCATAAATTGATAAAAATATTTAATAGAAATCTTGTATTTGTTTACCTCAAGGTTTTGCGCTATAACTTCTGCAATTATAAAATATTAATCAGGGACTCTTTCTGGCAGGGTTATTATACCTGGAGCCCCTCAATCAGTCTGTCATAATATACTGTGATAGCATGGAGGTATATGAGTAAACGCAGCGACATTACCAATTCCATGATAGGGAATGTACGTGGTAAAGGTTTAGTCTACACTAAGGTTCTTGGCTGGATAGATATGGGGCATGCACGGGGAACAGATGCCCGTAAACTTAAAGAAATTCTTTTTAAAGAAAAAGGGGTGAGATATTTCCGGGAGCTAAAAGAATGGTATTTTCCTGTCGATTATTACCAGGAAATGTATGCTCCAGTTCATAAAAGTTCGCGTACAAATCTTTGGGCTGGTATTCACGCCCCTTTAATGGTGCGCTCATGTCTTAGTGACAACCTGAAAAAACGCATTGCTTTAACCATTATGATGAAAACAGCATGGAGATTTGAGGCGTTTCAGGATTCCTCACTAATCAAATGGCGGACTGACAGTGGTTTCAGTTGCGAAGATCTGGTATCAGATTTAGTTGGTTTTTATCGAGTGTTTGGTGAAGGAATAGACCCTTTAATTTTGTCGCAACCAACAGATATTGTTTATAGCCTGTCTATTTGGGATCACTATGGACCAGTAGGAC
>NZ_JBFUHK010000066.1:0-18975 GCF_056402435.1 Rahnella sp. P4_A8
CTCTGTCAGCAGGGCAAGGTAGTCCGATGACATCGCTTCAGCACCGGCATAGCCGGTGAAGGTATTATTGATCCCATAATAGCCAGTCAGCACCGCCACCTCGGGGGAGTTGCTGGATGAACTCTCATTGAGTTTGCCGAAGCCTACATCCCAGCGGCTATTACCGGGGCGTAACATCTGTGTGACCGAGGAGAAGGGCACTGAGAAAGAACGCCGGGTGCCATCTGATTCTTCTACTGTCACGTCTATACTGTTGCCATAACCCGTTGGGTTAATGTCATCAAGAGCAAAAGGTCCCGGCGGTACGGTGGTTTCATAAATCACCGTACCGCTCTGGCGGACAGTCACTTTCGCATTACTGTTTGCGGTGCCGCGGATCACTGGCGCATAGTTGTTAGATGAACCCGGTTGCATGCGGCTGTCACTGAACACCCTGAATCCTCTCAGATTGATGGAATCAAAGGCATCGCCCTGAGTGTAAGTATCACCCAAAACGAACTGGGCTTTTAATCCGGTGATATCGTGCTGAACATAAGCATCCTGACTGGTATAGGACAGGCCATTTTCCTGATCCCAGTTGGTTGAACCTCTGGCACGAAAACGCCAGCCAGATAAGTTCGCGCCATAATTCAGCCCTGCATAGGCGCTGTCGCGAGAATCTCCGTCAGCGCTTGAACGGTAGGCATTCATGTCGTAAGAAAGCATGAACGCTGGAATGCCTTCTTCCCACAGAGCCGGATTGACATAACCAGAAGGACGTTTTGCGAGATAAATCTGCGGAATAGTAATATCCAGGCGTTGTTCCGATGAATTGAATTTGACCTTTGAATGACTGAGTTTTTCGGTCAGATTAATGCACGTTGTTTCCCCGCCTTCCGGCGAAATATCTGCAGTATCTTCTTTATCGATATCGATGAGGATATCTAACTGCTCAAGCAATTTTTGCGTGAGACACGGGCTGGCAATATTCGTCCCGTTATCAACGAAATTGACTTTAGAGTTTAGTTTTAATGAACCGTTAATAAAAATACCGACGCTGTAAACGCCTGGCACAACAGGATTGCCCTTGCTAAAACGGCGGGTGTCTATTTTTTCACTGTTTGCTGTGCTGTAGAGAAACTGACTATCAAACTCTACATTTTCATCATCATCTCCAACTTGCTCATCGAATTTATCATTGGTAACCGCAGTTTCCGCCACGGACCTGGGTGACCACACAGCGCTGACGCCTATAGTCAATGGAAGCAGTAATAATCCCGTTGTGATTTTATTTTTTTTCATAATATTGCTTTTTTTATGAATCAGATGGCGTCAGGGTTTATTTAAAGGGATGCTTCGTATTTTATATTTCCGCCATAATCATTAATTGCGGTATAATTTATCTTCCCTGTGTTTACCGTCGTCGTCAGCCCGTCGACTTTCATCAACTGAGTGGAATCGGGGGCGATCATTTTTGTTTCCAGTTCGTACTTGCGGCCATTCGTATTCAGAAAAGCTTCATTCACCGTGACAAAGTAAGGGGTGGCATTTTTCGCTTCTGCAAAAACCTGTTGACCATTTTTCACTATTTTCCATGTCAATGCCGTCGCTGCTTCAGAAGCTGAACCCTTCAGCCCCTCAGGACGATAAAACAACTTTATGCGGGTACGAAAAGCCAACTGAAGCAAATTTTCATCGGTACTATTTTTGGCTTTAGGCGGAATTTCAAGAACGTTAAACCAAAATACAGTTTCTTTATCTTTGGGTAATTCGCCCCCAAGGCTGGCAATTTTCACTGTCTGGCCTTGTTTGGCGTTCATTCGTGAAATAGGGGGGGTCACAAGGAAAGGAATTTTCATCTCCTGCGGATTCACATCCTCGCGGCCATCATCCAGCCAGGATTGAACCAGCAAGGCTTTTTCACCGCGGTTATCCAGTTTCACCGTAATCTCTTTCGCCTGAGCCGGATAAATAATCCGGGTACCAGAAATGACAACATCTGCGCAGACATCACAAGCAATAAATCCCAGAACGGCAAGGCAGAATGAAACAATTTTTGGTGTCGGTATAAAATTCATATTTCCCTCTATTAAATTTTATAATAAAAGCGCACCTGTTTGTTCATTGGGTACGCTTAATCATTAATTAACGTTGAATATTATTCGTAGTTCATAGTAAAGGTGACGTTAGTATTCACTTTACCCGACTGAACACTATTTGTTGCAGACCAGTCAGCACTGGGTACATAGGCTGCCTTATAGGCAAACACACCACGACCTTCGACCAGAGCCACGCTTTGTGCCACATCAGTCGGGTCGCCGATCAGAACCTGGCTAACGTTGGTTGCTGTGTTGTTGTAAAGCGCAACACTGACGTTTTGCGCACTACCAGAGACGGTAGCATCAGGTTTCAGCGTACCGCTGGACAATTCAGCAAATTGCTGTGAAGAGAAGCTGACGGAGGCTTTTTTCACTGATTCGGCGCAATCATTCAGCATTAACTCGAACTCTTTGGCACCGACACCGCCAGCAGCGCGAGTGGTGACATCCACTGCCGCTTTCGTCACCACAGGCATTGAGATAGTGACATTATTCGCTGCAATACCGTTGTTAGTGGTGATTTCACAGGTCGTGTCAGAGACCGCACCATCAAAGGTAATTAATCCCAAATCCGCTGCCTGGGCAGATAAGCTGCCGAATGCCAGACAAAAGACGGATAAAGGGAAGAGCGTCTTAATTTTTTTCATGAAATGTCCTTTTCATTATGAAAATAACAAAATAGTAAAGTAAAAGTAGTAGTGAATTAAATAAGCTTTTTTCAAAGACTTACTAAGGAGGAATTATAATTACGTTGTTGTTTATATCAAGTTTTACACACTGCAATATGAGTGTAACTAAATATTTCATTGTGGGATCTGTAATGAACCCCAGAATTATTTTTTAAGTATTGAATTTTATTTTTAGGGAGGTTATTAATTATCAGATAAAGAGATCTTAAGGATCGATTTTTCTAATTGAAATGGAAAACTGCATAGAAATATATATCAAAATATATGATGGATTTAGTTTTAAAATCCGTGAAAATGATAAACAAATTGTGCTATTGAAGGTGGATAAGGTAATCAGGTTTTGTTTGCTTACATAACATACAGGTGTAATGACATGCTGAAGAGGAGGGGAGGCAGAAAGGAAAAATATTAAGGCACCCGAAGGTGCCTGGATGATTAGCACGGAAATTAAAAGTCAGAGGCCCGACGCTTTTAGTGACGAACCGCAGGATGACTTGTTATGCATCTCTTTATTATTTCCCGGCAGCAATACGCTCGCGAATATGTTTAGCACGTGCTTCTGAAGACGGGTGATCATCAAACCAGCCGATGCTGCTGCCCTGATCCAGTTTTGCCAGTTTCTCAAAACTGGTTGCCAGACCTGTCGGGTCGATACCGCGTTTTTTCAGCAAATCAAACGAGTAATCATCCGCTTCGGATTCCTGTTTCTGCGAGAACTGCGCATTGACGTATTTCTCGCCCAGATCCGCCAGCTGCGATTGTGACAATGTTGCGCTGACGCCGCCGAGTGACGAAATCGCAGAACGTGCCGCCGTGGCGCTGTAGGCGACCTGCATGGCTTTACGGGTGTGGCCGAGTGCGACGTGGCCCATTTCATGGCCGAGCACGCCTTCCACTTCATTGTCGTTCATTATGTCCATCAGGCCGCTGTAAACGCGGATACAGCCGTTGGCCATTGCCCAGGCATTGACGTCTTTGGTCAGGTAAACCTTATAGTTGGCGGGCGTGCCGTTAATGTTATCGCCCAGTGCTGCGGAGATTTTTTTCAGGCGCTGTGCGTATTCGCTGCTGTCGGGTGCTATTTGCGCCTTTTTATCCATTTCTTCACAAGACTGCACGCTCAGCGTTTTGACGTCGGCATCGCTCAGGGTATACGCCTGATAAGCCTGCGCGCCGGACTGCATTAAAGTGTCGGTATTGACGGTCGCACAACCGCTGACCAGTGACGCGGTAAAAAGGCTTAACAGAAGAGGGTGAAATTTCATCAATTTGTGTTCCCAGAAAAAGTTAACAAAACAGAAAATGTAGCCTGAAAAAGGCTCTGGTTGTAAGGATAGCGTTAAGGTAGGTTTTTCGCAGTGCACGATCTATAGTGTAAGTCCGAAAAAACGCCCTGATTTAAAAGCGGATTTTGTGAACTTAATCACGAGAGTGATTAGAGATTGCCGTTTTAATGCCGAGTCTGAGAAAATGACTTTCTTGACTGCTTTTTTAATCCGACCTGGAGTAGAACATGTCCTCTCGTAAAGAGCTTGCGAACGCTATTCGCGCACTTAGTATGGATGCCGTGCAGAAAGCGAATTCCGGCCACCCTGGCGCCCCTATGGGCATGGCAGACATTGCCGAAGTGCTGTGGCGCGATTACCTGAATCACAACCCGACTAACCCGCACTGGGCTGACCGTGACCGCTTCGTGCTGTCCAATGGTCATGGCTCTATGCTGATTTATAGCCTGCTGCACCTCACTGGCTATGATCTGCCGATGAGCGAACTGGCTAACTTCCGTCAGTTGCACTCGAAAACCCCGGGCCACCCGGAATACGGTTATACGCCTGGCGTTGAAACCACCACTGGCCCGCTGGGTCAGGGCATCGCGAACGCCGTCGGTTTTGCTATCGCAGAACGTACGCTGGCAGCACAGTTCAACAAACCAGGCCATGACATTGTCGATCACCAGACTTATGCATTCCTGGGCGACGGCTGCATGATGGAAGGCATTTCTCACGAAGTGTGTTCTCTGGCCGGTACCATGAAACTTGGTAAACTGACCGCGTTTTATGATGATAACGGCATCTCCATCGACGGCCACGTAGAAGGCTGGTTCACCGATGACACTGCGGCACGTTTCGAAGCTTACGGCTGGCATGTTGTACGTGGTGTTGATGGTCACAATCCTGACTCTATCAAAGCGGCTATTGAAGAAGCGCACAAAGTTACCGACAAACCTTCCCTGCTGATGTGTAAAACTGTGATCGGTTTCGGTTCGCCGAACAAGGCCGGTACTCACGATGTACACGGTGCCGCACTGGGCGCAGCCGAAGTGGCCGCTACCCGCGAAGCACTGGGCTGGAAATACGCGGCGTTTGAAATCCCGCAAGATATCTATGCGCAGTGGGACGCGAAAGAAGCCGGTAAAGCCAAAGAAGCGGCGTGGAACGACAAGTTTGACGCTTACGCTAAAGCGCACCCTGAACTGGCAAAAGAGTTCAAACRTCGTGTGAACGGCGAGCTGCCAGCAAACTGGGAAACCGAAGCACAGAAATTCATCGAACAATTGCAGGCGAACCCTGCGAACATCGCCAGCCGTAAAGCCTCCCAGAATGCGCTGGAAGCGTTCGGTAAAGTGTTGCCTGAATTCCTGGGCGGCTCTGCTGACCTGGCACCAAGCAACCTGACCATGTGGTCTGGTTCGAAGTCTATCGGCGACGATCAGGCAGGTAACTACATCCATTATGGCGTACGTGAATTCGGTATGACCGCGATCACCAACGGTATCGCGCTGCACGGCGGTTTCCTGCCGTACTCTGCGACTTTCCTGATGTTCGTGGAATATGCGCGTAATGCCGTGCGTATGGCCGCACTGATGAAGATCCGCAACGTGTTCGTGTACACCCATGACTCCATCGGTCTGGGCGAAGATGGCCCGACACACCAGCCGGTTGAGCAAATCGCCAGCCTGCGCGTTACGCCAAACATGAGCACCTGGCGTCCTGCGGATCAGGTTGAATCTGCCGTGGCATGGAAATACGCCATCGAGCGTAATGACGGTCCGGTTACCCTGATCTTCTCCCGTCAAAACCTGACCCAGCAACCACGTACCGCTGAACAGCTGGCCAACGTGGCGCGCGGGGGTTACGTGCTGAAAGATTGCGACGGTACGCCGGAAGTGATCCTGATCGCGACCGGCTCTGAAGTCGGTATCACGGTAGAAGCGGCAGACAAACTGGCTGCAGCGGGCACTAAAGTGCGCGTGGTTTCTATGCCGTCCACGGATGCCTTCGACAAACAGGACGCGGCTTACCGTGAATCTGTCCTGCCGAAAGCCGTTTCTGCGCGCGTTGCGGTTGAAGCCGGTATTGCTGATTACTGGTTCAAATACGTTGGCCTGAATGGTGCTATCGTCGGAATGCACAGCTTCGGCGAATCTGCGCCAGCAGAACTGTTGTTCAAAGAATTCGGTTTCACTGTTGATAACGTTGTTGCTCAGGCACAGGCGTTACTGAAGTAATCCCGCATTCTTAGAGCCGCTTAAAAGCACCTTCGGGTGCTTTTTTTTCGCCTGCATTTTCATGCGCCGGTTCTCAGTTTCGTACGAAATGACGCAGGTCAAACCCTTCTGATGCGGACTCGGTTACACTGCCTGCATTCTGAAAATGTTTCATTCGGTCATTTTTTGCGAAAAATCACTGTCGAAAAGGTGACGAAAAAGTAAAATCACTGTGAATACACAGAATTGACTGGTGTTTTTTTCAGCGATCGGCGCGATTAATGCGGGGTTGTTCTACGAATTATTCCTTTTATTCATCGTTTGGTTTATTCTCAGCTGAACCGTTTCAGTCAGGCTATTTGAGCTTAACATCGTCACCAGGTTGTTATCGTGCCTGAAACTGAAACTTTTCTGCCGCATGCATTGTGCGGACAGATGATGATGGTGATTCACCGTAAACGCACGCTGCATTACTATAGGTGTTACTGATATTGAGTAACAACCGTGTAACAGGGAGATGTATGCCAATACGTATTGCAATTAATGGCTTTGGTCGCATTGGCCGTAGCGTATTGCGCGCGTTATACGAATCCGGGCGTCGGGCGGAAATCTCCGTCATTGCCATCAATGAAATCGCCAGTCCTGAAGGCATGGCACATCTGCTTAAATACGACTCCAGCCACGGGCGCTTTGCCTGGGATGTCCGCCAGGAAGGTGAAAACCTTTACGTCGGCGATGACTCCATCCGTTTACTTCATCAGTCTGATGCCAGCCAGTTGCCGTGGGGCGAACTGAGCATTGACGTCGTGCTTGATTGCACTGGCGTTTATGGCAGCCGTGCAGACGGTGAAGCCCAGCTTGCGGCTGGCGCCAAAAAAATTCTGTTCGCGCATCCGGGCGCTCATGATCTTGACGCCACGGTGGTTTACGGTGTGAACCACCAGTTGCTCGAACGTCAGCACCGCATTGTGTCCAATGCGTCCTGCACCACCAACTGTATTATCCCTGTGATCAAACTGCTCGACGATGCTTTTGGCATTGAGTCCGGCACGGTAACGACCATCCATTCCTCAATGAATGACCAACCGGTTATCGATGCGTACCATGCGGATTTACGCCGTACGCGCGCCGCCAGCCAGTCCATTATCCCGGTCGATACCAAGCTGGCCGCAGGGATCACACGCATCATGCCCAAATTCTGCGATCGCTTTGAAGCGATCTCGGTGCGTGTGCCGACAATCAATGTCACAGCCATTGATCTGAGTGTATTTGTCGAGGGTTCTGTGACGGTAGGCGAGGTTAACCAGTTGCTGCAAAAGGCTGCAACAGGTGCTTTTCGTGGTATTGTTGACTATACCGAACTACCATTAGTCTCGACAGATTTTAACCATGATCCCCATAGCGCCATCGTAGATGGAACGCAGACGCGGGTAAGTGGACAGCACCTGATTAAGACACTGGTCTGGTGCGATAACGAGTGGGGTTTTGCCAACCGAATGTTGGATACAACATTGRCAATGTCCGCTAGCGGTTTCTAGTACGGCTGTTCCGGTCTCCCGACCGAAACGGCCTTCAAGCAACTTTAAAGAGAATCAACGAGAGGATTCACCATGTCTGTTATTAAGATGAGCGATCTGGATTTAGCGGGTAAACGCGTACTAATCCGTGCCGATCTGAACGTGCCAGTTAAAGATGGCAAAGTAACGTCAGATGCACGTATCCGCGCTTCTTTACCAACCATCGAAATTGCCCTGAAACAAGGCGCACGCGTGATGGTTACCTCGCATCTGGGTCGTCCGACTGAAGGCGAATATAACGAAGAGTTTTCTCTGCTGCCGGTTGTTAATTACCTGAAAGAGCATCTGAAATCCCCAGTACGTCTGGCGAAAGATTACCTTGATGGTGTTGAAGTTGCCGAAGGTGAGCTGGTGGTTCTGGAAAACGTTCGCTTTAACAAAGGCGAAAAGAAAGACGACGAAGCCCTGTCCAAAAAATATGCTGCCCTGTGTGACATCTATGTGATGGACGCATTTGGTACCGCGCACCGCGCGCAAGCTTCTACTCACGGCGTGGGCAAATTTGCTCCGATCGCCTGTGCCGGTCCGCTGCTGTCTGCAGAACTGGAAGCACTGGGTAAAGCGCTGGGTAACCCGGCACGTCCGATGGTGGCTATCGTTGGCGGTTCTAAAGTTTCTACCAAACTGACCGTTCTGGATTCCCTGTCTAAAATCGCTGACCAGCTGATCGTTGGCGGTGGTATCGCGAACACCTTCGTGGCTGCTCAAGGCAACAACGTCGGTAAATCCCTGTACGAAGCAGACCTGGTCGGCACCGCAAGCAAATTGCTGGAAACCTGCGACATTCCTGTTCCTACCGATGTTCGCGTGGCGACTGAGTTCTCTGAAACAGCCGTTGCAACGGTGAAGTCTGTTAAAGACATCAAAGATGACGAACAAATTCTCGACATGGGCGATGAGTCTGCATACCGCCTGGCTGAGATCATTAAAAACGCTAAAACCATTCTGTGGAATGGTCCTGTAGGCGTGTTCGAGTTCCCTAACTTCCGTAAAGGGACCGAAATTGTGGCGCAGGCTATTGCTGACAGCGATGCATTCTCTATCGCAGGCGGCGGCGACACACTGGCAGCTATCGATTTGTTCGGTATCGCTGACAAAATTTCCTATATCTCCACTGGCGGTGGCGCATTCCTGGAATTCGTTGAAGGGAAAGCACTGCCAGCGGTTGTGATGCTGGAAGAGCGTGCTAAGAAGTAATGAACCCTGAACGGGGAGCATAATGCTGTCCGTTCTTCTTTGCCGCGCGGGGGGCTGCACAGTGGAGCCCGCGCGACATAGCAAACCGATTCAATCCATCTACGGCCGACGAATACAGGACAAAGAACTATGTCTAAAATTTTTGATTTCGTAAAACCAGGCGTTATCACTGGTGATGATGTACAGAAAGTTTTCGCTATTGCTAAAGAAAACAAATTTGCTCTGCCAGCGGTTAACTGCGTAGGCACCGACTCTATCAACGCCGTTCTCGAAGCTGCTGCGAAAGTCCGTTCACCGGTTATCGTTCAGTTCTCTAACGGTGGCGCTGCGTTTATCGCCGGTAAAGGCCTGAAAACTGACGTGCCACAAGGCGCGGCAATCCTGGGTGCAATCTCTGGCGCACACCATGTGCATCAGATGGCAGAACATTACGGCGTGCCAGTTATCCTGCACACCGACCACTGCGCGAAAAAACTGCTGCCATGGATCGACGGACTGCTGGACGCGGGTGAAGCTCACTACGCGAAAACCGGTAAACCACTGTTCTCTTCTCACATGATCGACCTGTCTGAAGAGTCTCTGGAAGAAAACATCGAAATTTGCAGCAAGTATTTAGCTCGCATGGCAAAAATCGACATGACTCTGGAAATCGAACTGGGTTGTACCGGCGGTGAAGAAGATGGCGTAGACAACAGCCATATGGACGCGTCTGCACTGTACACTCAACCGCAAGACGTTGATTATGCATACGAAAAACTGAACGCCATCAGCCCGCGTTTCACTATCGCTGCGTCATTCGGTAACGTACACGGTGTTTACAAACCAGGTAACGTTAAACTGACTCCAACTATCCTGCGTGATTCTCAGGAATACGTGTGCAAGAAACATAACCTGCCACACAACAGCCTGAACTTCGTATTCCACGGCGGTTCCGGTTCTACTGCAGCAGAAATCAAAGAATCTGTAGGTTACGGTGTTATCAAAATGAACATCGATACCGACACTCAGTGGGCTAACTGGGACGGTATCCTGCAGTTCTACAAGAAAAACGAAGCTTACCTGCAAGGTCAGTTGGGTAACCCGGAAGGCGCGGACAAACCTAACAAGAAATTCTATGACCCGCGCGTATGGCTGCGTTCTGCACAGTCTTCCATGGTGACTCGCCTGGAACTGGCATTCAAAGAACTGAACGCAATCGACGTACTGTAATTCTTACGCTTCCGGTGCTTGACCACCGGAATGTGAGGATAATCGTCAAAGGGGCTTCGGCCCCTTTTTTATTGCCTGCTTTCCGGCCACAATAGCCCGTTATCCGTGTTTCGCCAGAATCCCCGAAGAGAGAGCCATGAAGCCAAAATCTGTCACCCTCGATGATGTCGCGCGCCACGCCGGTGTGTCTTATCAGACCGTTTCGCGCGTCCTGAATCAGGCTGCACACGTCTCGGTCAGAACGCGCAACAAAGTCGAACAGGCAATGGCTGCGCTGAATTACGTCCCGAACCGTGTCGCCCAGCAACTGGCGGGCAAACAAAGTTACACCCTTGGGCTGGCGACCACCGAGCTGGCGCTACACGCCCCTTCACAAATCGCGTCGGCAATGAAAACCCGCGCAAATCAGCTAGGTTTCAACGTCGTGATATCGATGATTGATAACCTGAGCCTTGCCGCGTGTCGTACGGCGGTGAATGAACTGATGTCACAGCGTGTCGATGGCGTGCTGATTAACGTGCCGTTGTCGAATGAGGACGCAGACGCGATCGCACAGCTTTGCGGCAATTTACCGGCGCTGTTTCTGGATGTCGATCCGCAGGCCGATGTGTTTAAAATTCTGTTCGATCCTCACTGCGGGGCAGAGCAGGGCGTCGAACATCTGCTGGCGCTCGGACATCAGCAGATCGCCGTACTGACCGGCCCGCTCGAATCCATATCTGCACGCTTACGTTATGAAGGCTGGCTGAATACGCTGGCATTGCACGATATTACGCCGTGCGCGGTTCAGCATGGCGACTGGAGCGCGGCTTCGGGTTACCAGCAGGCATTATTGTTGCTCAATCAGCCCGCACGCCCTACGGCGATCCTGGTCGCCAATGATCAGATGGCGCTGGGCGTACTGCGCGCTGTCCATGAGTTTGGCCTGCGGGTGCCGGAGCAAATCTCGGTGATGGGCTATGACGATACTGAAGACAGCGCATTTTTCTTCCCGCCGCTGACCACCATCAAACAGGATTTCCGCCTGCTCGGTCACGAGAGCATTAACCGGCTGGTAGAGCATCTGCATACGCATGGCGATCACCCGCAGTCCTCATTGTTACTGCCCACTTCTTTAGTTGAACGCCATACAACCGCCAGACCGGGTACAGACACTGTGTCGCAGGAAACTTTATCGCAGGAACTGATCCGCATCGCACGTCAGCTCAGCGCGCTGTAAATCTTTTTTAAGAACTGACTGACGCGGAATTTGTGATCCGCGTCCCTTTCCCGCATCCCCGCACTTTACTTACTCTCTCCGGTTACGCATGTTTATATTATTGTGAGCGCATAACAATTTAACGGGGAGATATTATGAATCCATCAGCGGAAGATAAATTATCATCGCTGGCCACTGTTCTGGCCCGCCGTGACTGGGAAAAACCGGCCTCGACGCAGTGCAACCGATTACCCGCACACCCGCCGTTCAACAGCTGGCGAAATGCAGAGGAAGCGAGAAGCAACAAGGCTTCAGGAAAAATTCGTAACCTGAATGGCGAGTGGACGTTCAGCTATTTTAACCGTCCTGAAGCCGTGCCGGAGCAATGGCTGCAACAGGATCTGGCTGAGGCCGATGCTGTGCAGGTGCCCTCTAACTGGCAACTGGCGGGATACGACGCGCCGATTTATACCAACGTTCAGTATCCGATCCCGGTCAATCCGCCGTTTGTGCCGGAAGAAAACCCTACCGGTTGTTACTCGCTCACAGTTTCTGTGGATAATGACTGGCTGAGCAGCGGGCAGACGCGCATCGTGTTTAACGGCGTCAATTCTGCGTTCTATTTATGGTGCAACGGTCAGTGGGTCGGCTATTCCCAGGACAGCCGTTTACCGGCGGAATTCGATCTCAGTCATGTGCTGCATGCGGGTGAAAACCGGCTGGCGGTGATGGTGCTGCGCTGGAGCGACGGCAGCTATCTGGAAGATCAGGATATGTGGCGCATGAGCGGGATTTTCCGCGATGTCACCTTGCTGCATAAACCGGCAGAGCAAATTACTGACATGCAGGTGCGCACGCATCTGTTCTACGGCTTCACGCAGGCCGAACTGGAAGTGCAAGTCAGCGCCGCGGTACCGCCGGACACCGCGGCTGATTATCAGGTGCGCGTCCAGTTGTGGCAGGGCGATAAACCGGTCGCAGAACATCAGCAACCGCTCGGCAGTGAAATCATTGATGAACGCGGGACGGCATTTGACCGCACCACGCTGCGTCTGCCGGTCAGCCGGCCCGCATTATGGAGCGCTGAACAGCCCGCTTTATACCGTGCTGTCATTTCCCTGATTTCTCCGCAGGGCCAGCTTATTGAAGCCGAGGCCTGTGACGTCGGTTTCCGTCAGGTGGAAATCAGCAACGGGCTGCTGAAAGTGAACGGCCAGCCGGTATTGATCCGCGGCACCAACCGCCACGAACATCATCCTGAAAACGGTCAGGTGATGGATGAGGCCACCATGCGCCGGGACATTGTGCTGATGAAGCAACACAACTTCAACGCCGTGCGCTGCTCGCATTATCCGAACCATCCGCTGTGGTACCGGCTCTGTGACGAATACGGTCTGTACGTCGTGGATGAAGCCAATATCGAAACCCACGGCATGCAGCCGATGAACCGTCTGTCGGATGATCCGGTGTGGTTCAACGCCTTCAGCGAACGCGTGACGCGCATGGTTCAGCGCGACCGCAATCATCCGTGCATCATCATSTGGTCACTGGGCAATGAGTCCGGTCATGGCGCCACTCATGACGCGCTGTACCGCTGGATCAAATCTGTCGATCCGACCCGTCCGGTGCAGTACGAAGGCGGCGGCGCCAACAGCGCGGCGACCGACATTATCTGCCCGATGTATTCCCGCGTTGAGCAGGATCAGCCGTTCCCGGCGGTACCGAAATGGTCGATTAAAAAGTGGATCAGCATGCCGGACGAAACGCGTCCGCTGATCCTCTGCGAATACGCCCATGCGATGGGCAACAGCTTTGGCGGCTTTGATAAATACTGGAAAGCGTTCCGTCAGTTCCCGCGTCTGCAGGGCGGTTTTGTCTGGGACTGGGTTGATCAGAGTCTGCTGCGCACCAGCGAAAACGGTGAGCGTTATATGGCCTACGGCGGCGATTTTGGTGATACGCCAAATGACCGGCAGTTCTGCATGAACGGTCTGGTATTCGCTGACCGCACTCCGCATCCGTCCTTATTTGAAGCCCAGCGCGCCCAGCAATTTTTCCAGTTCTCGCTCACAGGCACTTCGCCTTTGATGATTGAAATACAAAGCGAATACCTGTTCCGGCACAGTGATAATGAGCAGTTAGTCTGGCGCATTGAACGTGACGGCGAAGTCATTTCACAGGGCGAGGCGGTACTGAATATCGCGCCCAACGGCAAGCAAACGTTGGATCTGGGGGATATGCCGCAGGCAGAAGGCGATTTGTGGCTGAATGTTGCGGTACACCAGCCACAGGCAACTGCGTGGTCAGAAGCCGGACACCGCAGTGCCTGGGATCAATGGCAGTTGCCGCAACCGCTGATATTGCCGGTGCCGGAAAAAATCTCTGCCGCCACGCCGGTTCTCGATCAGCAAGGTGATGTGATTTCCGTACTGCACGGCGCGCAGTGCTGGCAGTTCAGTCAGCAAAGCGGATTGCTGGAACAGTGGTTCGATGGCAAAACGCCGCGCCTGCTTTCCGCCTTGCGCGACCAGTTTGTCCGTGCGCCGGTAGATAACGATATCGGTGTCAGCGAAGTCACCCGTATTGACCCGAATGCCTGGGTTGAGCGCTGGAAAGCAGCGGGTATGTACCACCTGGAATCGCGTTTATTAAACATCTCCGCCGATCAGTTACAGGACGGGGTAGTGATCACGACCACTCATGCGTTTATGGCGGAGGAAGAAACGCGACTGCTGAGCCGCAAGATTTTCCGCATTGATAATCAGAGCGAACTGCATATCAGCGCGGAGGTTCGCGTGGCATCAAACGTGCCGTCACCGGGGCGCATTGGCCTGACCTGTCAGTTGGCTGAAACCGCAAAAAACGTTAGCTGGCTGGGCCTGGGACCGCATGAAAACTACCCGGATCGCCGTCTGGCTGCGCAGCACGGGCGCTGGAATTTGCCGTTGACCGAGATGTACACGCCTTACGTTTTCCCGACCGAAAACGGTCTGCGCGGAGAGACCCGTGAGCTGGATTACGCCGGATGGACGCTGCGTGGCAATTTCCACTTTGGCCTGAGCCGCTACAGCCTGCAACAGTTGATGGACACCAGCCATCGTCACCTGTTGCGTGAAGAAGAGGGCACCTGGCTGAACATCGACGGCTTCCATATGGGCGTCGGCGGTGATGATTCGTGGAGCCCGAGCGTCAGCCCTGATTTCCTGCTGACAGCCGGTCAGTACCATTATTCGTTCACCTGGAAACGTGCCTGACAGCCTGCGCCGCCATGTTAATCCCCGGCGGCGCGATATTCAGACGTAAGGAAAATGCTTATGTATTACCTGAAAAATACTAACTTTTGGATGTTCGGGCTGTTCTTCTTCTTTTACTTTTTCATCATGGGTGCTTATTTCCCGTTCTTCCCGATCTGGCTGCATGATATTAATCAGATCAGCAAAAGCGACACCGGCATTATCTTCGCCAGCATTTCGCTGTTCTCACTGTTGTTCCAGCCGGTGTTTGGTTTACTCGCCGATAAACTGGGGCTGAAAAAGCATTTGCTGTGGATCATCACCGGCATGCTGATCCTGTTTGCGCCATTCTTTATCTACGTGTTTGGGCCGTTACTGAAAATTAATATCTATCTCGGTTCGGTGGTGGGCGGGATTTACCTTGGCCTGATTTACAACGCCGGTGCGCCTGCGATTGAAGCCTATATCGAGAAAGTCAGCCGTCGCAGCAGCTTTGAATTTGGCCGTGCACGTATGTTCGGTTGTGTCGGCTGGGCGCTTTGCGCATCGGTGGTCGGCATCATGTTTACCATCAACAATGAATTTGTGTTCTGGCTCGGCTCCGGCTGTGCGGTGATCCTCGCCATCCTGTTGCTGATCGCCAAACCGGAAGTCACGTCCAGCGCGCGCGTGGCCAACGAACTGGGGGCGAACAGCAAACCGTTCAATCTCAAACTCGCCCTCGAACTGCTGAAAGACAAGAAGCTGTGGTTCCTGGCGCTGTACGTCATCGGTGTTTCCTGTACGTACGACGTGTTCGATCAGCAGTTTGCCAACTTCTTTACCTCCTTCTTCACGTCATCTTCTGAAGGGACGCGCGTCTTTGGCTATGTGACCACGATGGGCGAACTGCTCAACGCCTGCATCATGTTTTTCGCACCGCTGATAGTAAACCGCATTGGTGGCAAGAATGCTTTGCTGCTGGCCGGTACCATCATGTCAGTGCGCATCATCGGCTCGTCTTTCGCGTCATCGCCGCTGGAAGTGGTGGTGCTGAAAACCTTGCACATGTTTGAGGTGCCGTTCCTGATTGTCGGTTGCTTCAAGTACATCACCTCAGTATTTGAAGTGCGTTTCTCGGCGACGATTTATCTGGTGACTTTTTGCTTCTTCAAACAGGTGGCGATCATCTTTATGTCCGTTTTCGCGGGCAACATGTATGACCGAATCGGTTTCCACGGCACCTATCTGATCCTCGGAGTCATCGCGCTGACCTTCACGGTGATCGCAGCCTTTACGCTGAGCGGCCGCGGCCCCCTTCAGGCATTCAAAACCCCTGAACCGTTAAAAAACAGCCACGCAAATTCTTAATTTATCTGAACTCTTTGCTGCGAAATTGGCACTTCATCGCATTGTTAGTTAACCTTACAGGACACTTGCTGCCTCGTTAAACGGGGCAGCTTTGGTTTCTTGCAGCCCGTGAGGGTGTAATTTTGGGGTACTTTAAATGGATGATTTAAACGTTGTGGGCAGCATCAATAATGCTGGCAACTGGTTGGTGAGAAACCAGGCGTTACTGCTTCATTACGCGGTGAATATTGTGGCAGCGATCTTCATTCTGATTGTGGGGATGATTATCGCCCGTGTCGTTTCCGGTGCCGTCAGCCGGGTCTTAAAAGTTCGTGGTATTGACATCACCGTTTCCGACTTCCTTTCCGCCATGGTGCGTTACGCGATTATCGCCTTCACGCTGATTGCGGTTCTGGGGCGGATTGGCGTGCAAACCACGTCCGTGATTGCCGTCATCGGTGCCGCCGGTCTGGCTGTCGGTCTGGCATTACAGGGGTCGCTGTCCAACTTTGCGGCCGGTGTTTTGCTGGTGATCTTCCGTCCGTTCCGTGCCGGTGAATATGTCGATCTCGGCGGCGTGGCCGGTACCGTCACTCAGGTACAAATTTTTTCCACTACCCTGCGTACGCCGGACAACAAAATCATTGTGGTGCCGAATGGTAAAATCATCGCCGGTAACATCATCAATAATTCACGCGAACCGACCAGCCGTATCGAGCTGACGGTGGGCGTGGGTTATGACTCTGACATCGATCTGGTGAAAACGATCCTGACCGACATCATCACGGCCGATCAGCGTGTTTTGAAAGATAAAGACGTCGTGGTTCGCCTCAACGAAATGGCAGCTTCAACCCTGAATTTCATTGTGTACGCCTGGACCAGCAACGGTGATGCACAGAACGTGAAATGGGATCTGCTGGAATCGTTCAAACGCGCGCTGGATAAAAATAATATCAATATTGCGTATCCGCAGATGGATGTTCACCTGTATCAGGTGGCGAATGCGGCGGGCAACCAGCAGGAAGAACGACGCACTTTCGAATAAAGTATGCTTCCCGGATTCAGATTTTCACAGGCGCCTGCGGGCGCCTTTTTCATGCCTGAAAAATCATCCTGCCACTGATAAGCCAGTCTAATGAGCGATTAGAAATATCCATTTCCTCTTATACCGGCTAAGCCCTTACACTGCGCGCAATCTCTGTTATTCACTCTCTGAAGGATATCCCATGCTGGCTATTTTCCTGCAAGGACTGGCGATGAGCGCCGCGATGATTTTACCCATTGGCCCGCAGAATGCATTTGTGATGAATCAGGGCATCCGTCGTCAGTATCATCTGATGATCGCCGGTTTGTGCGCCCTGAGTGACATCGCGCTGATTTGCGGCGGCATTTTTGGCGGAAGCGCGTTGCTGAGCAAATCTCCGACGTTGCTGTTGCTGGTGAGCTGGGGGGGCGTGGCATTTTTACTGTGGTATGGCTGGGGCGCATTTCGCACGGCATTCAGCAAAAACCCCGAACTGGCGCAGGCTGAAGTGGCGAAGCAAAGTCGCTGGAAAATTGTCGTCAGCATGCTGGCGGTGACCTGGCTGAATCCGCATGTTTATCTCGATACTTTCGTGGTGCTCGGCAGTCTGGGCGGCAGTCTCAGCCATGATGAGCGTTCATGGTTTGCACTCGGTGCGGTCAGTGCATCGGTGATGTGGTTCTTCGGGCTGGCCATTCTCGCCGCCATGCTCGCGCCCTGGCTGAATACCGGCAAAGTGCAGCGCGTCATCAACTTTATCGTCGGCGTGATCATGTGGGGAATTGCAATACAACTGGCGCGTCAGACCGGGGTATTTTAAGTTTTGTCACTAATCTTAGTTTCTGTTGTAACGGATTATGCTACGGTTTCGCAGATTGTTTGACCTATCTATTGCCAGATCTTTGATGATTAATGGAGGCACTGTGAAACTGAAAGCATTGGCTGTAGCAGCGATGTTGGGATTAGGGACATTACCGCTGGCGTTACAGGCGGCAGAATTACCTGCCGGGCCGCACGTCGTGACGTCAGGCACCGCAAGCGTGGATGCCACGCCGGATATCGCGACGCTGGCGATCGAAGTCAGCGTGTCAGCGAACGATTCAGCCAGCGCCAAGAAGCAGGCTGATGAACGCGTGGCAGAGTACTTTGCTTTCCTGCAGAAAAACGGCATTGAGAAAAAAGATATCAATGCGGCGAACCTGCGTACTCAGCCGGAATATAACTACCTGAAAGATGGCACGTCACAGCTCAAGGGCTACCGCGCCGTGCGTCAGGTTCAGGTAACTTTGCGTCAGCTCGACAAGCTGAATGAACTGCTGGATGGCGCGCTGAAATCCGGCCTGAATGAAGTGCGTGCGGTTGAACTGGGCGTCGCCAATCCGGATAAATTCCGTGATGAAGCGCGTCAGAAAGCGATTGAAAACGCCACGCAGCAGGCAAAATCGCTGGCCGAAGGTTTCCATACCAAACTGGGGCCGGTTTACAGCATTCGTTATCACGTTGCTAACTACCAGCCGATGCCGGTGGCGCGTATGTATAAAACCGCCGAAGCCGCAGGGCAGAGCGATGTCGCGCAAACCTACGAGCAGCAAAGTATTCATTTCGACGATCAGGTCGATGTGGTATTCGAATTGCAGCCTCAGGCACCTGCTCCGGCTCCGGCTCAGTAAGAATGATTCTGTAAAAATGAAAAAACCCGCTCCGGCGTAATGCCGGTCACTTAAGGTGACCGGCATTGTTTTTTAAGGGATATTTTGACCTTTTTTCTCTCACTTCCCTCGCATATTCACGCTCACGCCTCGAGGGCAGCTTTAGCATCGCTGCGTTGCTGTAAAAATGCTTCAGATGACCCGGGATGGCTCCCGCTGATGCCCACGGCAGCCCGATTAACAACCGTAATATCTCCGACACTGCACCGCTAAAACTCAGCTGATAAGGCAGATAATCTCCCTTC
>NZ_JBFUHK010000067.1:0-18944 GCF_056402435.1 Rahnella sp. P4_A8
CTGAAGGGAGATTATCTGCCTTATCAGCTGAGTTTTAGCGGTGCAGTGTCGGAGATATTACGGTTGTTAATCGGGCTGCCGTGGGCATCAGCGGGAGCCATCCCGGGTCATCTGAAGCATTTTTACAGCAACGCAGCGATGCTAAAACTGCCCTCGAGACGTGAGCGTGAATATGCGAGGGAAGTGAGAGAAAAAAGGTCGAAATATCCCTTAAAAAACAATGCCGGTCACCTTAAGTGACCGGCATTATCCCGCGGGAGGTTTTTTTATGTCTGCTGATCAGTGCTTAGCGTGCGGCAATGATCTTGATTTCAATTTTATATTTCGGATTCATCAGGTTAGCCTGAACCGTGCAGCGTACCGGTGCATTGCCCGGTGATACCCAGGCATCCCAGGCTTCATTCATCGCCGGGAAATCTTCTTTATTGACCAGAAACAGTGTGGCATCGAGAATTTTGCTCTTATCCGAGCCCGCTTCCGTCAGCGCAGCATCGATAATGGCCAGCGTTTCTGCGGTCTGGTCTTTTGCATTCGCGTCCAGATTTTCCGGCACTGCCGTGTAATAAATGGTGTTGTTATGGATAACAATGTCGGACATCCGTGGCTCAGGTCGGATACGCTCGATGGTCATATTATGGCTCCAGTTAGTCACTTTTTTATGATGCCGCTAAGGGTATCACAAAGGATGAATACGTTGGATTGGCAGATGGCGGTGGTAGTCGGGGCGAGGGATTGGCATAATCACTGCTGATCCGTACAGGTAGAGAGACAGAGTGACAGACGATTTCGCAACAGACGGCGCACTGGCGCAGAAAATTGAAGGTTTTAAACCCCGTGAACCTCAGCGTCTGATGGCGCAGGCTGTCAGCAAAGCCATCAGCGGTAAGCAAGGGCTGGTGGTGGAAGCCGGTACTGGTACCGGTAAAACCTACGCGTATCTGGCACCGGCATTGCGCTCCGGCAAAAAAGTCATTATCTCCACCGGTTCGAAAAACTTACAGGATCAGCTTTATTCCCGCGATTTGCCCAAAGTTGCCAGCGCGCTGAATTTCAAGGGCCGTCTGGCGCTGCTGAAAGGGCGCTCAAACTATTTATGTCTGGAACGTCTGGAGCAGCAATCGCTCTCCGGCGGCGATCTTGCCAGCCAGGCGCTCAGCGAACTGGCGCATCTGCGTCACTGGTCGAGCAGCACGGAAGAGGGCGATATCAGCACCTGCACCGTGGTACCTGAAGACAGCTTTGTCTGGCCGCTGGTGACCAGTACCAACGACAACTGTCTGGGGAGTGACTGCCCGCTTTACAAAGAATGCTTCGTGGTAAAAGCCCGCCGTAAGGCGATGGACGCCGATGTGGTGGTGGTGAACCATCATCTGTTTATGGCGGACATGGTGGTGAAGGAGAGCGGCTTTGGTGAGCTGATCCCCGAAGCTGACGTGATGATTTTCGACGAAGCCCATCAGATCCCTGACATCGCCAGCCAGTATTTTGGCCAGCAGGTCACCAGCCGCCAGCTGCTTGATATGGCAAAAGACATTACTATTGCTTACCGCACGGAAGTCCGTGACTCTGTGCAGTTGCAGAAAAGCGCTGACCGGCTTAGCCAGAGCACGATGGATTTCCGTCTGGCGCTCGGCGAGCCCGGTTTTCGCGGCAATCTTCGCGATGTTCTCAGTCAGCCCGCCATTCAGCGTGCCTTACTGTTGCTCGATGACGCGCTGGAACTTTGCTACGACGTGGTTAAATTGTCCCTCGGCCGTTCTGCGTTGCTGGATGCGGCTTTCGAGCGCGCCACGCTTTACCGCAACCGTCTCAAACGCCTGAAAGACGTGTCGATCCCCGGTTACAGTTACTGGTACGAATGTAATTCACGCCATTTCGTCCTGGCGCTGACTCCCTTGTCGGTGACCGACAAATTCAGCGAGATGATGAAAGAAAAACCGGGGGCGTGGATTTTCACCTCGGCAACGCTTTCGGTGAACGATCAGCTGCATCATTTTACTGAGCGTCTGGGGCTGGATGAGGCAGAAACGTTGCTGCTGCCGAGCCCGTTCGATTACGCCAAACAGGCGCTGTTGTGCGTTCCGCGCTTTCTGCCTGAATCAAATGTGCAGGGCAGTTCGAAACAGCTGGCGCGGATGTTGCGCCCGCTTATCGAAGCTAATAAAGGCCGCTGTTTTTTCCTGTGTACGTCTCACAAAATGATGCGTGAACTGGCGGAAGAATTCAGGGCCAGCCTGACGCTGCCGGTTTTGTTGCAGGGCGAAACCAGCAAGGGCCAGTTGCTGGCGCAGTTTGTCGAAGCCGGTAACGCATTACTGGTCGCCACCAGCAGTTTCTGGGAAGGGGTGGACGTGCGCGGTGACGCGCTGTCGTGCGTAATTATCGACAAACTGCCATTCACGTCGCCTGACGATCCATTGCTTAAAGCCCGTATTGAGGATTGCCGTCTGCGCGGCGGAGATCCGTTCAATGACGTACAATTACCGGATGCTGTCATTACGCTTAAACAGGGTGTCGGACGTTTGATCCGTGATACGGATGATCGCGGGGTGATGGTGATTTGCGATAACAGGCTGGTAATGCGTCCCTATGGTGAAGTTTTTCTCAACAGTTTGCCGCCGACGCCACGCACGCGAGATCTGACGCAAGCGATCCGCTTTTTACAAAACGCTGAAGAGCAGAATTAGCCCTTTGTTTATGCTAAGATGCCGCCCCGAAAAAGGTTCTTATACCCGTCATATTTCACGTTGCAGATGCGTTGACTGCGCGCGAGGTATTGAGGGTATAACTTATTAATTTCCCGCCTGAGGTTTGGCATGTCCACGCGAATTTTAGCAATTGATACGGCGACAGAAGCCTGTTCGGTTGCGCTTTACGATCAGGGCGAAACGCTCGCTCATTTTGAACTCTGCGCCCGCGAACATACGCAGCGCATTCTGCCGCTGGTGCAGCAGGTCCTCGCCGAAGCGGGGCTTTCCCTGAAACAACTCGACGCACTGGCCTTCGGCCGGGGACCGGGTAGTTTTACCGGTGTGCGCATCGGCATAGGTATCGCGCAAGGCTTATCGCTCGGCGCAGAACTGCCTTTGTTGCCCGTCTCCACCTTACTCACCATGGCGCAGGGTGCTTACCGCCAGACCGGCGCGGAACAGGTGCTGGCAGCCATTGATGCCCGCATGGGCGAAGTGTACTGGGGTGAATTTACCCGCAATACACAAGGTGTCTGGAGCGGTGAAAATACCGAGACGGTCATCAAACCTGAACAACTGCTGGCGCGTACCGTTGAGCGAAACGGGCGCTTTGCCACCGTGGGTACGGGCTGGGAAGCCTATCCGCATTTACTGGGTGAATCCCCGGTGGCGGATTTATTTGATGGAAAAATGTTACTGCCGCAGGCGGAAGATATGTTGCCGCTGGCGCTGCAGCTCTGGGAAAACGGTATTCGCGTTAATCCGGAAGATGCTGAACCGACTTACCTGCGTAATGAAGTTACGTGGAAAAAGCTGCCAGGCCGATAAGTCATGGCAACTTGTGCATCAAAAGACGGTCAAAATGAAGAGTTTGCACAGGAGTCATCGTAATGCGTAAGTGGTCTGTTGTTCAGCAGTTATCAGGTGTAACGGGTAAGAAAATGGTGCTGAGTGCTGTTGCACTCAGCGTGTTGGTATTATCAGGGTGTGTCACCGTGCCCGATGAAATTCGTGGGACCACGGCTACGCCGCAAATGAATTTACAGGCCGTGCAGGGCGCGCCGAATTTGTACGTCGGGCAGGAGTCGCGTTTTGGCGGCAAAGTGATTGCCGTAACCAACCTGCAAAACAAGACGCGTCTGGAAATCGCAACTGTTCCGCTGGATGAGGGCGCTCGCCCGATTTTAGGGGCAGCATCACGCGGACGCATCATGGCTTACATTAACGGTTTTGTGGATCCGGTGGATTACCGCAATCAGTTAGTGACCGTCGTCGGGCCAATTACCGGCGTGGAAAAGGGCACCATCGGCCAGACGTCTTATGATTTCGTTACCGTTAATGTCAACAGCTACAAACGCTGGCGGATACAGCAACAGGTCGTCATGCCTCCGCAACCTATCGGCCCGTGGGGCTATGGTTTTGGCGGGCCGTATGATTCCTGGGGGCGGGGGTTTGGGCCCGGTTGGGGTCCCGGCTGGTATAATACAGCACCGGCCCGGGTCGAAAGCGTCGTCACCGAATAGACCGCCGCCGCTGCGTGGAGCTCCGCCTTCTCATGGCGCGCTTCCCCCGGCAACAGTAAAACCGGCAGCGACGCATTCTGTTGTGCCGCTGCCCGGGAAATGACCTGAAGAGAAGCGTTGTTAAGGCGGCTTAATTGCCGCCTTTTTATTTTCTGCCATGGACGGTTGACAAAGTAAGGGCACAGAAAAAGTGACCCGCCTCTCAACCTCGACATTGTTTGAAACGCAACTGGTAAGCTGAGTTAAAATATTGTTAAAGACGTGATAAAACTCGTCGAATAGAGACGGCAACAGAACATGATTTCAGGAGTGATACCTTGGAAAAGGTTTGGCTAAAACGATATCCGGCAGATGTTCCTGAGAACATCGACCCTGACCGCTACAGTTCGCTGGTCGAGATGTTTGAAAATGCTACGTTGCGTTACGCTGACAATGCGGCATTTATCAACATGGGCGAGGTGATGACTTACCGCAAGCTCGAAGAGCGCAGCCGTGCTTTCGCCGCCTATTTGCAAAATGAGCTTGGGCTCAGGAAGGGCGACCGCGTTGCCCTGATGATGCCGAATCTGCTGCAATACCCGATTGCCCTGTTTGGCGTATTGCGCGCCGGCATGGTGGTAGTCAACGTCAATCCTCTGTATACGCCGCGTGAACTCGAGCATCAGCTCAACGACAGCGGTGCCAGTGCCATTGTGATTGTTTCAAACTTTGCACATACCCTGGAAAAAGTGGTGTACAAAACCCAGGTTAAGCATGTGATCCTGACCCGAATGGGCGATCAGCTTTCTGCGGCGAAGGGGACGCTGGTTAACTTTGTGGTGAAATATATCAAACGGCTGGTGCCTAAATACCACTTGCCGAACGCGATTTCCTTCCGCACCGCCTTACAGCGCGGACGTCGTCTGCAATACATCAAGCCCGATATCATTAATAATGATCTGGCGTTCCTGCAATATACCGGCGGAACGACGGGCGTGGCGAAAGGGGCGATGCTGACCCACCGCAACATGCAGGCGAATCTCGAGCAGGCGAAAGCGGCCTACGCGCCGTTGTTACAGCCGGGACATGAGCTGGTGGTAACCGCACTTCCGCTGTATCACATTTTCGCACTGACGGTGAATTGCCTGCTGTTCCTTGAACTGGGCGGTAAAAGCCTGCTCATCACCAATCCGCGCGACGTGCCGGGGATGGTCAAAGAACTCGGGAAATATCCTTTCACGGCTATCAGCGGCGTGAATACATTGTTCAATGCGTTGCTCAATAATGAAGATTTCCGTGAGCTTGACTTCTCCTCGTTGCGTCTTTCTGTCGGCGGCGGAATGTCGGTGCAGAAATCAGTGGCAGAGAAGTGGGAAAAACTGACCGGTAAACATCTGCTGGAGGGTTACGGACTGACAGAATGTTCACCGCTGGTGGCGGGTAACCCGTATGATTTGAAACATTACAGTGGCAGTATCGGTCTGCCAGTGCCATCCACGGAAGTCCGTCTCGTGGATGATAACGGCCAGGATGTCGGGCCTGGCCAGCCTGGCGAGCTGTGGGTTAAAGGCCCGCAGGTTATGCTGGGTTACTGGCAACGGCCTTCCGCCACCGATGAGGTGCTAAAAGATGGCTGGTTATCGACGGGCGATATCGTTACAGTGGACGAGCAGGGCTTCTTACGGATTGTTGACCGTAAAAAAGACATGATTCTGGTTTCCGGTTTCAACGTTTACCCTAACGAAATTGAAGAGGTGGTTTCACAGCATGACAAGGTACTCGAAGTTGCCGCCATTGGCGTGCCGGATGAGTCGTCGGGTGAAATCGTCAAAATTTGCGTGGTGAAGAAAGACCCATCACTGACCAGCGAAGAGCTTCTCGCACATTGTCGTCGGTTATTAACCGGTTACAAAGTACCGAAGATTGTCGAGTTCCGCGACGAGTTGCCGAAGTCAAATGTCGGTAAAATTCTCAGAAGGGAACTTCGTGATGAGCAGCTGAAACCGAAAGCCACTCCGAAGCAGGATGCGGCATAGCGGATTGCCTGTTCAGTCAGAAAGAGTCAGATTCTTAACGCCGGCGATGTCCGGCGTTATCACGTTATAACGCAGTAATGATTAAGAGAATGATGTTTTGAATTATGAGTTGATCACCACCAATGACGCGCTGGAGCAAGTTTGTCTTCAGGCCAAAGCGCACAGTAAAATTGCGCTGGATACCGAATTTGTCCGTACCCGCACGTATTATCCGCAACTGGGGCTCATACAGTTATTCGATGGCGAAAGGCTGACGCTGATCGACCCATTGCCAATCACCGCCTGGCAACCCTTCATTGATTTGCTGGTTGATCCTGATGTCATCAAATTCCTGCATGCCGGCAGCGAAGATCTGGAAGTTTTCCTGAATGCCTTTGGGGTGATGCCTTCGCCGCTGATTGATACGCAGATCCTCGCTGCTTTCAGCGGACGCCCGTTGTCCTGTGGTTTTGCACGTCTGGTGGCTGAAACCACCGGCGTTGAGCTGGATAAAAGCGAATCGCGCACTGACTGGATAGCCCGTCCCCTGAGCGAAAAGCAATGCGTCTATGCTGCGGCTGACGTGTGGTATCTGCTGCCGCTGGCCGATCAACTGATGCGTGAAACACAAGACGCAGGGTGGATGGATGCCGCGCTGGATGAATGCCTTGCTCTGTGCCGCCGCCGTAAGGAAGTGCTGCAACCGGAACTGGCTTATCTGGAAATCAGTAACGCTTTTCAGTTGCGTCCACGCCAGTTGGGATGCCTGAAGTTGTTAGCCGCGTGGCGCCTGAACCAGGCCCGTCAGCGTGATCTGGCCGTTAATTTTGTAGTACGTGAGGAAAACCTCTGGCAGGTGGCGCGCTATCAGCCAACGTCGCTGGGCGAGCTGGAAGCGCTTGGTCTGAGTGGCCCGGAGATTCGCTATCACGGGCGTACGTTGCTGGCGCTGGTGGAGGAATCGAATGCACTGGATGAAGCTGAACTGCCCGCACCGATTTTGAACCTGATTGATCAGCCGGGTTACCGCAAAGTCTTTAAGGATATTAAGGCACTTATTCAGACTGTCAGTGAAGAGAGTAAACTGAGCGTTGAAATGCTGGCATCACGTCGCCAGATTAATCAGTTACTGACCCATCACTGGAAGTTAAAAGATAAAGAATCACAACCTGAATTAATCAGTGGCTGGCGCGGGAAGTTGTTAGCTGAAAGACTGAATGAAATTTTGAGCAATTATTGATTCCTTCTTTTAAGAAGGAAAGTGAATATGCGTTAAAAAGAGCGGGCAATTGTCCCGCTCTTTTTATTTTATATTTCCCGATAACGCTTAATCCTAAAATAGCGGCAATCAGGCCAGTCTGGGGATATTAAATTCCAGCTAAAATGAGAGAAGTCTTAATCAAGAATTATCAGGAATAAGCACAAACAGACGGAAAAAGAACCTGTTTAATGGGGTTATATACAGTGGTTATTTCGGGGCGGGAAGAGAATAGCGGAAGGGAACGAGATAAAAAGCAGTAGCCCCCTGAAAAAACAGGGGGCGCTATGCTGAAAAAAACACCTGCGAACAAAGCAAACAGACTGCTGTCATTTAGGCGTTTCTTCCGATTCTGGCAGGGTGACGTTAAGTTCCAGTACGGAAATATCGTCACCTTTTTGCTCGAACTGAACCTGCAACATTTCTGGGTCAATCTTAATGTACTTACAGATGACCGCCAGAATGTCACGTTTCAGTTCAGGCAGATATGATGGTTCACTATCCCCTCGACGCCGTTCGGCTACGATGATCTGTAGCCGTTCCTTGGCTATATTGGCTGTCGATTTTTTGCGGGACAGAAAGAAATCTAACAATGCCATGGTTTATCCCCCAAAAAGGCGTTTCAGGAAACTCTTCTTCTCTTCCTCAATGAAACGGAATGCACGTTCTTCCCCAAGCAGACGGCTGACAGTATCGTCATACGCTTTCCCTGCATCGGATTCCTGATCCAGAATGACCGGCTCGCCCTGGTTGGACGCACGCAGTACAGACTGATCTTCCGGGATAACCCCGATCAGAGGAATACGCAGGATTTCCAGCACATCTTCCATGCTCAGCATGTCGCCACGGCTGACACGGCCCGGGTTGTAACGGGTAAGAAGCAGATGTTCTTTGATAGGCTCTAAGCCTTGTTCCGCACGGCGAGATTTTGAAGACAAAATGCCCAGGATGCGGTCGGAGTCACGAACGGAAGAGACTTCTGGGTTGGTGGTGATCACGGCTTCATCGGCGAAATACAACGCCATCAGTGCGCCGGTTTCGATGCCCGCAGGGGAATCGCACACCACGAAATCAAATTCCATTTCGGCTAAATCGTTCAGGATCTTCTCAACGCCTTCGCGGGTCAGTGCGTCTTTATCACGTGTTTGCGAAGCCGGAAGAATAAACAGGTTTTCGGTGCGTTTATCTTTGATAAGCGCCTGATTCAGCGTGGCATCACCCTGGATCACGTTAACGAAATCATAAACCACCCGGCGCTCACAGCCCATAATCAGGTCGAGATTACGCAGACCGATATCGAAATCGATAACTACAGTCTTTTTGCCTTTTTGAGCTAAACCGGTAGCAATGGCCGCGCTTGAAGTGGTCTTGCCAACGCCCCCTTTACCCGATGTAACAACTATGATGCGTGCCATGAATGGATTCCTTGTCAAAAGGGCTTAGTTTAAAGGTTGTATGGTTAACACATTATTTAACAGGCTGAGGCGCGCTGCCTGACCGAGATAATCGGCCGGGATTTGATCACTCAACCAGTATTGCCCTGCGATAGAGACTAGTTCAGCGCCTAACTGCGTGCAAAAAATCTGACAATTTGCATCGCCTGCGGCGCCAGCCAGCGCTCTGCCTCGCATCATGCCGTAGATGTGGATATTGCCATCGGCAATCAGTTCCGCACCTGCGCTGACACTGTTGGTCACGATGAGGTCGCTGTTACGGGCATAAATTTGTTGGCCGGATCTGACCGGAGTACTGACAATGCGGGTTTTAGCCGGTGCATTGTCGGGCACGACAGGAACCGGTGGTTCTGCGGCGATACGCTGTGCGCGGCCTTCACTCAGCAGCGGTAAACCGGTGCGGGAAAGTGCGCGTTTTTGCGCTTCATCTTTGCAACCACTGATGCCAACAATGCGAAAGCCTGCAGAAGCGACAGCCTGTTGAATGTCTTTCCAGTTTGCTTCACCGGTCAGTGAGGCAACGTTGATAACAACAGGGGCATTTTTCAAAAAGGCTGGAGCTTGCTCCACTTTTTCCTGTAATGCCTGGTAAATAACCTCAGGTTGTGAACTATGTAAATGAACAACCGATAAGGTAAAACTGCTGCCTTTTAGTTCTATTGGCGATTGTGACATCTATCCTGACTCAGTCTCAGCAACTCTAAATCCCCGGAATACCACTCGGGGGGCGATATTCCGATGTACGATAAGCATGTTATAGTTACAGTTATATCTAGGCAAGCCACCGTTTCAATAAAATAGAGTTAAAAAAATGCTTTGTGTGATCTATAGAAGTACTAAACGCGACCAGACTTATCTGTATGTCGAAAAAAAAGACGATTTTTCCCGTGTGCCTGAAGAATTACTCAAAGGTTTTGGCGTGCCTCAGTTCTCAATGATGCTAAACCTGGCAAACCGTGAAAAACTTGCCACAGCAGATATTGCTAAAGTGCGTCAGTCGCTGGAAGAGCAGGGTTATTATCTGCAGGTTCCACCGCCGGTAGAAAGTTTATTGAATATTCATCTGAACGACGCCAGTAAATAACGCATTCCTGACATTTGTCTCGGCACTCCTCGAACTTTCAGACGGCATGACTTGCATTCATCTTGGTCGTGCTCAAAGCTTATAGCGATGAATCACTTGCAGAAGTCAAAAGGAAGAAATTGATGAAATTGTCGGCACTGGCCGTGTTAACACCGCTGATCATCCTCAGTGGTTGTGCAGCACAGAAAGCTACCTCAGGGCAACCCTCTACACCATCCACTGCGGCAACACAGCCTGCTGCTGCCGCACCGGCAGCGCCTTCTGGCAAAACGTCTCTGGCTGAACAGGGGCGGGACCCCGCGGAATTCCCGGCTTATGTCGAACAACTCAAAGCACAGGCGCTCTCACAAGGGATCCGCCAGCAGACCATCGACAGCACCTTCGCCAACATTCATTTTGTTGACCGCGTGATCAATTCAGATCGCAATCAGCTCGAAAAGAAAATTACCCTCGACGATTATCTGACACGCGTTCTGCCTGAATGGAAGATTAAACAGGGGCAGGAACAGCTTCAGAGTAATTTGCCTGCGCTGACAAAAGCCAGCGAACGTTATGGGGTTCAGCCGCAGTACATTGTGGCGTTATGGGCGATGGAAAGCAGCTTCGGCAAAATTCAGGGTAAAGAGGATGTATTCTCTGCGCTGGCCACACTGGCCTTCGAAGGACGTCGTGAAGCCTTCTTCACCAAAGAATTTATGTCGGCGCTTAAAATTGTCGATTCCGGTAAAGCCACCAGCGACATGATGAAAGGTTCCTGGGCGGGTGCGATGGGGCAGTCGCAGTTTATGCCAAGTTCTTATCTGACTTACGGCGCTGACGGTAACGGCGACGGCAAGATAGACATCTGGGCAAACACCGATGATGTTTTTGCTTCCACGGCCAATTATTTGGCGAAAGAAGGCTGGAAAGGCGATCAGGGCTGGGGCCAGGAAGTGAAATTACCAGCTAACTTTGATGGCGCTCTGTCGGGGCTGAAAAATAACCAGATGCATCCGGCCAGCTACTGGCAGCAGCGCGGCGTGACGCAAGTTGACGGCAACCCGCTAATGTCGACAGCGACCCGTTCATGGATTATCACACCGGATGACACGCAGGGGCGCGCGTTCCTGGTTTACGATAACTTCCGTACGATCATGCACTGGAACCGTTCAACCTATTTCGCGCTGAGTATCGGCATGATGGCGGATGGTATTATGGGCTCGCAGTCACCGGTGGTTTCCGGCGATTTAGCACCGGCGACAACTCCGGCGCCTTCTGCACCGTTAGCGCCAGCACCGCATAATCCGTTCAGCGGCTGAAATTCCTAACTTCAAGGAGTAGCTGTATGTACCAACACAGAGACTGGCACGGCGCATTACTGGATTTTCCGGTCAACAAAGTCGTGTGTGTCGGCAGTAACTACGCCGATCATATTAAAGAGATGGGCGGGCAGAAAGCGGCGGAACCGGTGTTATTTATCAAGCCGGAAACCGCTTTGTGCGATTTCCGCCAACCCATCGTCATCCCGAAGGATCTCGGTGCGGTACATCATGAAGTCGAACTGGCGGTACTTATCGGCACACCACTGAAGCAGGCGACGGAAGATCGCGTCGCCAATGCTATCGCTGGTTACGGGCTGGCACTTGACCTGACGCTGCGGGATTTGCAGTCGACGTTCAAACAAGCCGGACAACCCTGGGAAAAAGCCAAAGGGTTTGACGGTTCCTGCCCGATGAGCGGATTTATTCCGGTAAGTGAATTTGGTGATGCACAACAGGCTGAACTGCGGTTAGAGATCAATGGAGAAGTGCGTCAGAGCGGGAATACCCGCGATATGCTGACGCCGCTTCTGCCACTGATTGCCTATATGAGCCGCTTCTTCACGCTGCGCGCGGGCGATATCATTCTGACCGGTACACCACACGGCGTCGGCCCGCTAAAAGCGGGTGATGAAATTGTGGCTACACTTAATGGTAAACAGGTAAGTTCCCGCGTGATCTGACGGCGTTTTTCCTCTCCGCCGGAACCCATTTCCGGCGGCTTTACTTGCATCTGCAGGCTAAAGCGTCTATATAAGCACCCTCATTTTCTTTATACCGGATGCACATTATGACTGAACCCGCTTTTTGGCAGCACAAAACGCTGTCTGAAATGACCGACGAAGAATGGGAAGCATTGTGCGACGGCTGCGGACAATGCTGCCTGCATAAGCTGATCGACGAAGACACCGATGAAATCTATTTCACCAACGTCGCCTGTAACCAGCTCAACATCAAGTCTTGCCAGTGTCGTAACTATGAACGTCGTTTCACGCTGGAAGAAGATTGCATTAAACTGACCCGCGAAAACCTGACAACCTTCGACTGGCTGCCGCCAACCTGCGCCTATCGCCTGATCGGCGAAGGACGCCCGCTGCTTCCCTGGCATCCGCTGCTGAACAAAGCATCGAAATCGGCCATGCATACAGCGCAGATCTCCGTACGCTACATCGCCGTGCGCGAAGACGACGTTGAAGACTGGCAGGATCACATCCTGAATAAGCCAAGCTGGGCCAGATAACCGATTTTGCCCGCAATCAGAAAACAAAAAGCCCCGGCAATCATTGCCGGGGCTTTTTATTACGAATTTTTACACTAAATCTCAGAGTCGGGTCTGACACCGTTCATGGCGCTGAGTGCTTCGGCATCCAGTTCAGGATCTTCTTTATCAATCAGTCGGGTCAGTTCAATGAGTGCCTGGAATTGCTCGAACAAAATCTTAGCGTCTGATTTAAGCATCTCATCAGCAGAGTCCAGCACTGAGTTGATGGCTTTGTTCACGCTTTCGATAATTTCCTGGGGGCCGCCATTTTTGCCGACAGTTAAAAATATAGCACTCAGCAAAAGGGACTGAGCCTCAACCTGTGCGGTAAGTTGCTTGGAATCCGCTTCCATGTGGGAGATTTTTGCGACCATACTTAAGATGATATTTTTCATTCATTGCCCCTTCAGACAAAGAGTATCTATTGCTTCTTATTTCTACGCCAGGTTATGAAAACTTCATAATCATATTTGGTAAAACTCGGTGGATTGTCGCAGTTGCTGAGAGCCTCAGGCATCTGGATGGTTTTTCCCTTCTTCGATAAAGTCTTCATTAATCTCATCGGTATTGTTCTGATGATCCCGGCCGGAAAGAATGTTCCAGCAGGCGATGAATAACGCGGCAATCAGCGGGCCAATCACGAAGCCATTGATGCCATATACTTCCATACCGCCAAGTGTGGTGACCAGGATAAGATAATCCGGCATTTTGGTGTCTTTGCCGACCAGCAGCGGACGTAACACGTTATCCACGATGCCGATGACCACCACGAAGAAGGCCACAATAAAGATCCCCTGCCACAGCATCCCGGAGGCGAAGAAATAAATCGCCGCAGGCACCCAGATAATGGCTGAACCCACTGCCGGAATGATCGACAGGAACGCCATCAGAGCACCCCAAAGCAGGCTTCCGTCCAGACCGGCGATGTAAAACGCAATACCGCCCAGCGCGCCCTGTACAACCGCCACCACAACGGTGCCTTTTACTGTCGCGCGAGAAACTGCTGCAAACTTCATAAACAGATGATGCTTTACATACCGTGACAACGGCAGGGTGGCGAGTGTCAGATTGACCAGGTAAGCGCCATCCTTGATCAGGAAGAACAGGATATACAGCATGATGCCGAAACCCACGACAAAGCCGAATGTGCTCTTACCTATTACGAAAACGCTGCCGGCCAGATACTGACTACCTTGCAGTGCCACATCAGAAAGTTTTTTCTGAATCTCAGCGGTGCTGTCGAGATCATGGTCTGACAGGAAGTGCCGTGCCCATCGTGGTAAATGATGGATGAAATCCGCCAGGATCACGGGCAGCTGTGTCTGATTTCCCTGCAGTTTGGTATAAACCGCATTGAATTCAAGTGCCAGCGACGAGGTTATAATCGCCAGAGGGGTGAAGACAATCAGACAAATTATCAAAACGGTCAGCAGAGAGACCACACCGTTGCGATCACCGACAACCTGTTTCAGCCGATTTTTTAACGGATTGAAGATGACGGCGAGAATAATGGCCCATAGTACGGAAGAGTAGTAAGGCCTTAATACATCGAAGAAAGCCAAAGTTACGATAAAAAGAATTGCGATGAAAAAGCCTTTTGAAAATCCTTTAATGAACATTTTTGTTCCTCTGATAAATCTTTTAGCCCTCGTAGCATAGAATGCATTGACGAATTTACAAACGTAGGTCTTTTTTTGTGCAGTGTGTTGTGTGCAGAAGGGGGAAGGGGGAAATCTTACCTCTGATCAAAAGCAACGCCGGGATTAATGGAACTCCGCCATTGCACCCGCGTTAATACCTGTCATTCCATTTCCGTTAAACGTCACTGTCGATTTCTATCCCTGATGTTTAAATTTTATTTAAACAGACCGTATAACACGAAACCAGCGACGACCCAGAAGGCGACGCAGGCTCCTACACAAATGATCCAAATGGCCCAGACGGGAAGATTTTTCATTGCACGTTCCAATAATGGTAATAAAAAGCACAGAGGCAGAAAGCCCGTGTTGACCGGGCGCTGCAGATAATACATCACGTCTGTTTTGGAAAACATCTTCTCCTCCACAGACATAAAAAAAGCGCCATCAGAGGCGCTTTTCCGTGTCAGCAAGGACTGAATTAACGACCAAATAAATCGCGACGTTTTGGTTTAACGAACTGAGCCAGTAGCACCAGAACAGCAATCACCATAAACACGCTGAAAATCACGACCAGCCACTGTGGCATGCCCAGTGACAGGAATTCCCACTGTTTTTCTGCACAATCACCGCTGGCGATAAACATCCACGGGAACCATTTGTCCAGTGGCAACCAGGTTGGGAAACGCGCGGCAAAATCACAGGTGGCGAACGGAGAAGGGTGCAACTGAATCATGGTGTGTTCCCATGACAGGCGGATACCTTCGTAAGCACTGTAGAGCCAGATGAGGATCCCGGCATAGCGTAACCATGTGGAAGGTGCGATAGCACCGACGAGGCCAGCCAGCAGAATACCCATCAGAGCACAACGTTCATAAATACACATGACACAGGGCTTAAGTAACATCACGTGTTGGAAATACAATGCAACCAGCTCAAGTGCCAGTGCAGTCAGAGCCATCAGAAGCCATGCACCGCGACCTTGTGAACAGCGGTTAAGATATTGCAACATAGAAAATTTTTCCCTGCAGTTAGCTACTGACACGCAGTGTAAACCAATTGCTTGCTGCTGCCAGCCTGTCCGAATCAATATTCGGTAAATAATTAATATAAATCGGACAATTCGACTTTAAATTCTGTAATTTCCTGAGTGAAGGTGCTTACAGGAGATTACTGACTCAATCTTTCCTTCATCAATGCACCGGCATGATCTCAGTTACCGGGGGCAAACTCAGCCATCCCATGTCGCTGTACCACTGGGTCATATCGGGCAACAGATACTGAACACACAACAGGCCGACGAGTGTCATGACCACAGTGTACGGCAATGCCATCCAGACCATCCTTCCGTAAGAAAGCCTGATCAGCGGTGCAAGGGCAGAAGTCAGCAGGAACAGGAAGGCTGCCTGACCATTGGGTGTCGCCACTGAAGGCAGGTTGGTGCCGGTATTAATGGCCACGGCCAGCATCTCAAATTGTTTCAGATCGATAATGCCATTTTCCAGCGCCGATTTGGCTTCATTGATGTAGACCGTACCGACGAAAACGTTATCTGAAACCGATGAGAGCAAACCGTTGAACAGGTAAAAGAGTGAAAGCTGGTTGGACGGTGCAGCCTGAAGCACAAAATGAATGATCGGGCTGAACAGATGCTGTTCGACGATCACGGCAACAATGGCAAAAAATACCGTCAGCAGGGCAGTGAACGGCAGTGAATCCTGGAATGCCTTGCCGATGGCATGTTCATCCGTCACGCCACATAACGCGGTTGCAAAGATAATCACCGTCAGGCCGATCAGGCCAACCTCAGCGAGATGGAATGCCAGCGCAACAATCAGCCACACACCAATCACCGCCTGCACAGCCAGTTTTATACGCTCCTGCTTCGTGTTGTTCTCGCTGTTCTTTTGATCAAACTTTTTAAGCACTTCATACACCGGATGTGGCAGTTGCGCACCATAACCAAACCAGCGGAAGCGTTCTACCAGCGCACATACAATAAATCCGCAGAAAAAGACCGGCACGCTGACCGGTGACATGCGGATCAGAAAATCGATGAATTGCCAGCCTGCGCTTTTCGCGATGATCAGGTTTTGCGGTTCGCCGACCATCGTCATCACGCCACCCAGCGCGGTACCGACACCGGCGTGCATCATCAGGCTGCGTAAAAATGCGCGGAATTGTTCAAGCACAGCCTGATGCTGCTGATTGCCGGTAAAAGAGCTGTCGTCATTGACCTCAGTATTTTCATTCTGATTTGAAGCAACGTTGTGATAAATGGAATAAAAGCCCACTGAAACGCTGATCACCACGGCAATAACGGTCAGTGCGTCCAGGAATGCGGAAAGAAAGGCGGCAGCAAAACAAAACGCCAGTGAAAGGRCAATTTTATTGCGCAGATTCAACAACAATTTGGTGAACACGGTTAACAGCAACTGCTTCATGAAATAGATGCCAGCGACCATGAAAATCAGCAGCAAGATGACTTCCAGATTAGCAGACACTTCTTCGCGGATCCGTCCTGCGCTGGTCATGCCGATCATGACGGCTTCGATGGCGAGCAATCCACCCGGCTGAAGCGGGTAGCATTTAAGCGCCATACCTAATGTGAAAATGAACTCAATCACCAGCAACCAGCCCGCGATAAAGGGACTGATGAGGAAGAAAATCAGCGGGTTAACAATCAGAAAAACCAGAATTGCTATTTTGTACCAGTTTGGTGACTGGCCAAGAAAATTCTTTATGAATGCGCGGCTGTAGGTTGTTTCCATATTGCCCAAAGGTCCTTTATATATATTTTATTAATGTTTCAAAAAGATAGGTAAGTTTAATCGTCTGACTGGATTTTTCAATAATAAAGGGCGATGCAATAAATCCATGAAAAATGTGAAATTCTGTCAGCCCACCCACAGTTTCAACATTACTTCCGTCGGGACGCTATAACAGGGCATTTTCATCTGGTATGATGAGATGAACTATATCCCTAATAAAAGCCCCACACGGAACGACAAACACATGGTTATTAAGGCACAAAGTCCTGCCGGTTTTGCCGAAGAGTATATCATCGAAAGTATCTGGAATAGCCGCTTCCCTCCGGGTTCAATTTTGCCTGCTGAAAGAGAGCTTTCAGAACTCATTGGTGTAACCCGAACCACATTGCGTGAAGTGTTACAGCGGCTTGCCCGCGATGGATGGTTAACCATTCAGCACGGTAAACCGACGAAAGTGAATAATTTCTGGGAAACATCCGGCCTGAATATTCTTGAAACGCTGGCGCGTCTGGATCATGACAGCGTACCGCAGCTGATTGATAATTTGCTGTCTGTGCGTACCAACATCGCGACGATCTTTATCCGCAAGGCGATGCGTACCAACCCGGAAGAAACCCAACAGGTTCTCGCGAAAGCGACTCAGGTTGAAGATCATGCCGAAGCCTTTACGGCGCTCGATTACGGCATTTTCCGTGGTCTGGCATTCGCCTCTGGCAACCCGATTTATGGTTTGATCATCAACGGACTGCGTGGTCTTTATACGCGCGTCGGACGCTATTACTTCTCCAATCCTGAAGCGCGCAAACTGGCGATCACTTTCTATAAAAAGTTGTCTGATATCTGCCACGAGAAAAGCTATGAGCAGATTGTGGATTGTGTGCGTAATTATGGCCGTCAGAGCGGTGAAATCTGGCACAGCATGCAGGGTGCTATGCCGGGTGACCTGGCCGAACAAAAACATCGTTAATTCCCTATATCCTTCAAACAGTCTCATCGTTGGCTGCCTCGATATAATTTGAAGGATTTAGGGAGCCAGTAATAATCAAAGGGCGCTTAGCGCCCTTTTTTAATGCCTGAAAATGGAAATTTTACAGCGGTGTCGGACGTGGCGGGCAACGTTCGAGTAACTCGACGCTGCCGTCTTCATTGAGTTGCTCGATAAAGACATCGAAGCCCCACAGGCGGTGGACGTGTTTCATCACTTCACGGCGGCTTTTATCAAGCGGTGCCCGGTCCTGCGGAATGTAGCGTAATGTCAGCGAGCGGTCTCCGCGCAAATCCACATTCCAGACCTGAATATTCGGTTCGTGATTACTCAGATTATACTGCGCCGACAACTCCTGACGAATTGCACGGTAGCCTTCCTCATTGTGGATCGCGGCGATTTCCAGATAATTATTGTGATCGTCATCGAGCACCGTAAACAGACGGAAATCACGCATCACTTTCGGTGACAGGAACTGGCTGATGAAGCTCTCGTCTTTAAAGTCACGCATCGCAAAATGCAGCGTGTCGAGCCAGTCTGAACCGGCGATATCCGGGAACCAGTAACGGTCTTCCTCCGTCGGCTCCTGACAGATACGCTTGATATCCTGCATCATCGCGAAACCCAGAGCATACGGGTTGATACCACTGTAATACGGGCTGTTATAAGGCGGCTGATACACCACATTCGTGTGACTGTGCAGGAACTCCAGGATGAAACGGTCGGAGACTTTTCCTTCGTCATACAGATGATTCAGGATGGTGTAATGCCAGAATGTCGCCCAGCCTTCGTTCATGACCTGAGTTTGTTTCTGCGGATAAAAATACTGGCTGATTTTACGCACAATGCGCAAAATTTCTCTCTGCCAGGATTCCAGCAGAGGTGCATTTTTTTCCATAAAATACAACAGGTTTTCCTGCGGTTCCGGCGGGAAACGTCGCGCCTGTTCCGGTGCGTCTACACTGTCTTTGCGTGGCAGCGTTTTCCAC